>NZ_PNCT01000001.1:0-62132 GCF_005887365.1 Pseudoalteromonas sp. S3785
CCTTCACCAATATCGGGTAATATAAAATCTTTAGCCATGGTATCCCCTAAAAATCCATTGATTGTTTAATTGCGGCCATTACTTTTAGCGCATCAGGTACATATTCTTTTTCAAGCGCAAGTGGATAAGGTGTATCTAAACCACAAACCCGCATAATGGGTGACTCTAGGTGTAAAAAGCATTCTTGCTGAATAGTCGCCGCAATTTCGGCGCCAAAACCATTGGTAATAGGCGCTTCGTGGCTTATCACTAAACGTCCTGTTTTAGTGACAGACTTAGCAATTGTCTCAACATCCCACGGTAATATGCTTCTAAGGTCAATCACCTCACAACTAATGCCTTGTTCATTGGCTTGTTCTGCAGCGCTTTCAACAATTTCCATTTGCGCACCCCAAGCAAGCACGGTGATATCTGTGCCTTCTTGTACGACTTCGGCTTTACCAAGCTCAATGCTGTAATCACCCTCTGGTACTTCGCCGGTAGAAGCGCGGTATAAGCGTTTAGGCTCAAAGAAAATGACGGGGTTATCGTCTTTAATGCAAGCGCGTAGTAACCCTTTTGCTTGGTAAGGGTTACGCGGCACCACTATTTTTAGCCCTGGCGTATGGGCAAAATAGGCCTCTGGTGATTGTGAGTGATATAAGCCCCCCGCAATACCGCCACCATACGGTGTGCGAATCGTTAAATTGCCCACATTAAATTCATTACCACTACGGTATCTAAATTTGGCAGACTCATTCACTATTTGGTCAAATGCCGGAAAAATATAATCAGCAAACTGTATTTCGGCAAGTGCAGGTGCGCCAAACGCAGCTAAGCCATTGGCAAAACCTAAAATACCTTGCTCTGTAAGCGGGGTGTTAAATACGCGGTGTTTACCGTACTTTTCTTGCAAACCTGAGGTCGCTCTAAAAACCCCCCCAAAATAGCCAACATCTTCACCAAAAATACACGCCTGAGGGTGCTCATTCATGGTGATATCGAGTGCAGAATTAATTGCGTGTAGCATGTTCATTTTAGCCATTACTTAATTCTCCCTGCTGTGATTGGGTACGCATCTGGGTGCTGCTTTATATGTGCTTTTAAATCGTTATATTGGCGCTCAAGTGAAGGAATTGGCGTATCGTAAACATCTGATATTAGCTCTTCAAGCGCTGGCTTTTGCACTTTTTCAGCACGTTTAAGGGCGGCTAAAATATCTTCTCGAATAACCTCTTTCGCTTTAGCATCGTCCTCTTCGTTTAACCACTCTTGTTTGATCAACCATTTTTTAAATTTATCAATTGGGCAAACTTTATGTGTAGCTTCTTCATCTTTTGAGCGATAGCCACTTGGATCATCTGAGGTTGAGTGAGCGCCTAATCTGTAGGCTATTGACTCAATTAATACCGGCTCACCTTGCGTTGCTGCAATGTCGCGAGCCTTTTGTGTTGCTGCAAACACAGCTAATGCGTCTGAACCATCAACACGTATGGTTTTAATACCATAGCCCACACCGCGAGAAGCAATGCCATCACCTTTAAATTGCTCATCAGCAGGCGTTGAAATAGCATAACCATTATTTCGTGCAAAAAATATCACAGGGGCTTTGTGCACCGCAGCCATATTTAACCCCGCATGAAAGTCTCCTTCAGATGCCGCGCCTTCACCAAAGTAACATATCGTTACATTATCTATGGTGCTTGCAAGCTCGCCGGTTTTTGCGTCAATGTGTTTTACTTTTTGGCCATAGGCATACCCTGTCGCTTGAGGGATTTGCGTACCGAGAGGCGATGATATGGTCATATAATTTAATTCTTTTGAACCATAATGAATCGGCATTTGGCGCCCTTTTCCTAAATCTAATTCATTAGAAAACATCTGATTCATAAATTGATCAAGCGTAAACCCGCGGTAATGCAAAGCGGCTTGTTCGCGGTATTGCGCCATAATCATATCGTTTTGGTCAAGTGCAGCAGCAGACGCTGTAACAGCAGCCTCTTCGCCTAAACACTGCATATAAAAGCTTACGCGGCCTTGGCGCTGCGCGCCTTGCATACGCTCATCAAGTAAGCGAATAAAACGCATTGTTTCATAGAGTTTAAGTGCTGTGTGTTTAGAAATAGTCGGTGCGGTAGCACTAGGATGAATGTCGCCGTCCTCAGTTAAAATACTAAGGGTTGGAATAGTTAGCGCATGACCGTCTATAAACTCGAGGTCGTGGTTAATATTCAGCGATACGTTATTTGGATTACTCATAACCTACCTTCTCTTGTTGTCTGTGATACAGCACCCCTTTTAAGTTTTTGTTATGGGTGAGGCTTGCGAATAAACTTTGCAGCATCTGCGCTGTATTTAATTAAAGCTGCCACCACCTTACGTTAACGTAAGCTGTTATTCAACACGTGTAAGACGAAACAAAAGTAAAATACGATTAAAAATATGGAAAGTTAACTGTACGCATTTATTAAACCAATAAAAACATACAGTTAAACATTTGAGGCGAGTGGTCTGATGAGCTTTATTAGACGAAATTACTATCTACTTGCATAGGAGTAACGGTAAGCAATGCCCTTTGCCCAAGCGCAACGTGCGCATTTGGAAAAATAATCGCTTCCCCTTCCACATCGGCATAATAAGGGGTATCGCCGTCTGTTGCTAGCAACTCACCTTTAGCAAACCCTGTGAAATTTTCTGCATCATCAGAAAACGGAAAGCTAAAGTCCTGCTGCGTTCTATTAATTGTGCGATGCACGGCAAACAGCTCAAAGTCACTTGCATTAAAATGTGGGTATTGCACTTCTTTTTGGCTAATTAATGCAGTTAGCGTTTGCTTAGTTTTTGCAAAGCGTGCCATGTCGTTTTCACCAAACGGTTTAACTTGACCTAATTCAACCGTAAATGAATCTGCGCCGTGCACATACGAAGAATAATAACTAAATGTGGTTGCTGGTGATTTCATCATCAATACGGTATTTACACCGCAGCTAAGTAAAAATTGTAACTGCGATTTTTTCCATGGTTTACCATGAAGATAAGGATACACAGCAAATTTTTCATTTTTTGAGCCACGAATAGCAGTATGCAAATCATAATGGTATCGAGCACTGCCATGCTGACCACGAGCAAAGAAGTCAGTTACATATTGCTCTAGTTTTGCCGCACGTTTGCGCTCGTCATTCATTGGCACACCTTCAACAGTGTGGTGCCCGTTAAACAAACGATTTAAGTTTTCTTCTACAAAACGCAGGCCAATATTTATTGATTTTGGGTTACCAAAAATAAAGAGCACACGCTGATTTAATTCAAGCTCACCTTTTATTATTGTTTTTATTAAATCGTCACATATTTCTATGGGTGCGGTTTCGTTACCATGTACCGCACTTGACAGTACTATATCTTTTGACGTTGTAACCTGTGGTTGAAACTCAATAACACCTGTATCGTGAACAGTAACGCCTGTGCCATTCTCTAACGTAAATTCACTTGCCTCTAAATGCCATTCATTATTACGACTAAGCGTTAAAAAATCACCGGTATTTTTTAAATCATTTAAATAATTTGGTTTGGCTAACATGATAAGCCCTTTTCTAATGTGAGAGATACAAACAAAAACGGCTGAATAAATCAGCCGTTTTAAACTAGTTTTACTTGTTTTAGCTGATCACAGAATCAACTAATTGTTTAGCTTCTTTTTCCAGTAGCGCCAAGTGTTCTTCACCTTTGAACGACTCAAGGTATATTTTATAAATATCTTCGGTTCCTGAAGGGCGAGCTGCAAACCAGCCATTTTCAGTCACTACTTTTAAGCCGCCGATCGCTGCATCATTACCTGGAGCATGCGTCAGTTTTTGTAAAATAGGTTCGCCAGCCAGCGTATCCGCTTTTACATCACTTGCACTAAGCGCTTTTAAGCGTGACTTTTGTTCACTGCTAGCAGGGGCATCTAAACGCTTGTATAGCGGAGAGCCAAATTCTTGCTCTAACTCTTTATAAAGCGCTGATGGTGTTTTACCCGTCACAGCTAGTATTTCAGCTGCAAGTAAACCCATAATAAAGCCGTCTTTGTCGGTACACCACACGCTACCATCGAAACGCAAAAATGCAGCGCCAGCACTTTCTTCTCCACCAAAAGCAAGTTTGCCTTTATTCAAGCCATCTACAAACCACTTAAAGCCAACCGGTACTTCTTTAACTTTGCGCTCGTTGCGAGCAACAACACGGTCAATCATAGAGCTAGAAACCAGCGTTTTACCAATTTCTACACTGCTGTCCCAGTCGCGGTGCTTTAATAAATAATCAATCGCTACAGCTAAAAAATGATTAGGGTTCATTAACCCATCTGGCGTAACAATACCGTGGCGGTCGTAATCTGGGTCATTGCCTATGGCAATATCAAAGTCGTCTTTTAACTTAATTAAATTTGCCATTGAATACGGTGATGAACAATCCATACGGATTTTGCCGTCTTTATCAAGGGGCATAAATGCAAAACGCGGATCAACACTGTCGTTTACTACGGTTAAATCTAAATTATATTTTTGCGCTATTACCGGCCAAAAGTTAATACCAGAGCCACCAAGCGGGTCAATACCCACTTTAATACCCGCATCGCTAACAGCTTTTAAATTAACAATATTTTCTAAGTCATTAATGTATGGCGTCATTAAATCTTCGTATTTAATAAAACCAGAGCGAGATGCTTTAGCAAATGGAAATAGCTCAACTTCGACTAAATCTTCTAATAGCAATTGATTTGCTCTATCTTCAATCCATTTAGTTACATCGGTATCTGCTGGGCCGCCGTTTGGTGGATTGTATTTAAAGCCACCGTCTTCTGGCGGGTTATGTGAAGGTGTTACCACAATACCATCGGCTAATTCGTTAGGGTTTAATTTGTTATGGCAAACAATCGCATGGCTAATAACAGGGGTCGGAGTGTAATCGTGATTTTGCTGGGTGATTACTTGCACCTCATTAGCGACTAATACTTCTATGGCAGAGTTAAAAGCAGCTTCACTTAACGCATGTGTATCTTTACCTAAGAAAAGCGGACCAAAAATATCGTTTTGCTTTCTGTAGTCACAAATAGCTTGTGTAATGGCTAAAATATGAGATTCGTTAAACTTAACATCGTAAGAGCAACCACGGTGACCCGACGTACCAAAAGCAACACAATGCTCTGGGTTTTGTTCTAAATCTGGCTCATTTAAGTAATAAGCCGATACCAATTTTGGTACGTTAACTAAAGATGATTGTGGCGCAGATTTCCCAGCACCTGAATGAATAGCCATGTTTATTTCCTTACAAGTAATCGCGAATTTCTTCTGCTTGCTCTGCTGAATAACCTAAGCACAGTGCAACCTCGTGTAGCATCATTTTTTTACGTGTTGTGTTTGAATTCGTCATAACCCAGTACTCACTGTCAGTAATATTTTTAGGATTCATACTACTGCCGCTATTAATTAAGTCTTCTTTGCTGGTGGCAAAGTAAACGCGGTCACGCCCTTTTATATCAAGCACAGCACTAAATTCTTTTTTATGTGTTCTATAAAAAGCACTTAAAATAAATAAAAACCTACCGACAACCCCTTTTTGCATTGCTAGTTCTTCTTTATTTAAGATATTAAATACATTAGCGTTTGTTTGCTTCACGGGTGTGACAACCTCTTGCTCTTGGCTGTCGTCGTTAGCTGGCGTGTCATCAAGTGGGGCTTGAGTCGTTGTTTGGTTGTTTTGATTGTTGTTAGCAACGGGCGTGTTGTCAGTGCCGTTTAGATTTAATAAACGACGTAAAATAGTGGATGCGCTTTCGCCAATACTTTGTGTATTGCTAGCAATATACTGATATAACTCGTCGTCTATGTCGATTTGTTTCATGTTGTTCCTGTCATTACGGGCCACATTTTTCTTTCCCCGTGATTATACCCAAACCAAATATAAATGCGAGTTACAACAAGCACTCGCATAAATATATCCGTTAAGCACGTGAATTAAAGTGTGTTGTTTATTTTTTCATAAACCCAATGTAGTAAATATCAGTCACTAAAAATTTAAAGTGTTTACTTTGTTTATTTATAAACCGCTTTGGACTGATATCTCTAAATAGCAAAAGTGGCGTAAAAATAAACTTTCTGTCGTTTAAAAACGCGTACAACAAAGTTAGCCGCTATATTTTTTGCTTTTTAAAGCAATGCTCGGCAAACTAAGCCAAAATTTGAGGAGACGGTCATGCTTTTAAACTATAAACAATATGGTGAAGGCCCTGATGTAGTGATTATTCATGGTTTATTTGGCTCTTTAGAAAACCTAAATGTGATTGCAAAACCATTAAGCGAGCACTTTAGGGTAACTAATGTGGACTTACGTAACCATGGCGCGTCACCGCATAGCGAAGAAATGAACTACCCTGCAATGGCGGCGGATATTGTTGAGCTGTTGAACGCATTAAATATTAATAATGCGCACCTGATTGGCCACTCAATGGGCGGTAAAGTGGCGATGGAAGTGGCGCTAATGCATAGCCAAAAAGTAAATAAACTGGTGGTACTTGATATAGCCCCTGTGAGTTACCCTGCCCGCCACACACAAATTATTAGCGCACTTAAGGACGTAGCAACCAATCATATTACTGATAGAAAACAAGCCGATGTAATTATGAGCGAGTACATTAATGAGCTAGGTGTTAGGCAGTTTTTGTTAAAAAGCTTGGTTAAAAACGAAGATGGTGAGTACCACTGGCGTTTTAATTTAGATGTACTTGATAAAAAATATTCGACGATCACAGCCAATGTTAATGAAAACAATTCTTGTTTGTGCGATACTTTATTTATCAAAGGGAATGACTCTGATTATATACTGCCAGAATACCGCGATGAAATAACAAAGCGCTTTAAAAATACTCGAGCAAAAATTATACACGGTGCAGGACATTGGCTTCATGCACAAAAACCTGTTGCGGTTAATAAAGCAATAAATGACTTTTTAACAGGGCTTTAATGCAATTTTAATCATGTGTTTTTGGTTATCCGTACTAAATTAATGCATATTTATATGCTATAGTACGCGCCGTTTAATTTAAAGGTTATACGTTGATGGTCAGTCAGTTTATTAACGAATTTGATACCCTAGGGTTGTACTTTGGCTTAGCCGGTATTTTTGTATTCATCGGCTTGGCAATTAAAGACGTACTTAATAGTGGTAATGTACCTAAGTTTGGTCGCTACATTGTGTGGGGCGTCCTCTTTTTAGGTTGTTCTGGCTTTATTGCGAAAGGGCTTATACAAGTTTTTTGGCAAGGTGCAGGTGTAGGTTAGGCATGGCGAAGTCAGAAACAGATAGAACAACTCCCGATTTATTTGAATACGAAAAGCGCCCTGGTAGGCCGAAAACAAACCCTTTACCAAGGGATATGCAGTTAAAGGTTAATAAACGTAATCAAATAAAACGAGATAAAGCACGTGGTTTAAAGCGTGTAGAATTTAAAGTTTCATCACAGTTATATCAGGCACTGAGTGATATGGCGGATGCACAAAATATTAGCCGTAGTGCGCTGATTGAAACAATTTTACAAGAAAGATTGGCTATTGATAGATAAAAGGTTTGAAGTCCATGGCAAGTGTAGGCATTTTTTTCGGAAGTGACACAGGTAATACAGAGCACGTAGCAAAAATGATCCAAAAAGAATTGGGTAAAAAGCTAGTGGCTGTTCACGACATTGCAAAAAGCTCTAAAGAAGAGATTGCAGAGTTCGATTTAATCTTATTCGGTATTCCTACTTGGTACTACGGTGAAGCACAATGTGATTGGGATGATTTTTTCCCTGAACTTGAAGAGGTAGACTTTGAAGGTAAGCTAGTGGCTATTTTTGGCTGTGGCGACCAAGAAGACTACGCTGAATACTTCTTAGATGCTATGGGAATGATTAACGATATCGTTACCGAGCGTGGCGCTATTGTTGTTGGACATTGGTCAACTGAAGGATACGATTTCGAAGCATCTAAAGGCATGGCCGATGACACCCATTTTGTAGGTTTAGGCATTGATGAAGACCGCCAACCAGAACTGACAGAGCAACGTGTTAAAGCATGGTGCGCGCAAGTGTATGACGAAATGTGCTTAAGCGAACTAGCAGACTAACCTCCCCCCCTTTTTATCGCTAACTGTTTAAATATTTATCAAACAGTTAGCGACTTTAGATTTAATAGCAAAATTGATCAATTGTTCTTTGCACTCAGTGCTTAGGCGCGTTATCCTTGTTATTGCTAATGTGTCGTGTGCATCTGTAAGAGATGTCTAGTATAACCAAACAAATTTGAGACAGATTTAATGACTGATCATAACTTGGAACTTAAAAAAGCCGGTCTAAAAGTAACTTTACCGCGTATTAAAATCTTAGAAATTTTACAATCTCCAGATAACCAACACATCAGCGCTGAAGATGTATACAAAATTCTATTAGATTTAGGTGAAGAAATTGGTCTTGCGACTGTTTACCGCGTACTAAACCAATTTGACGACGCAGGTATTGTAAGCCGTCACCATTTTGAAGGCGGAAAATCAGTATTCGAACTTTCTGGCAGCACTCACCACGACCACCTTGTGTGTTTGAAGTGTGGGAAGGTTGTTGAATTTGAAGATGACCTAATTGAGCGTCGCCAGTTAGAAATAGCCGAAGAAAACGGCATCACGTTGACGAACCACTCTTTATACCTATACGGTGAGTGTCAAGATAAAGTAGCGTGCAAAGCATTTAGCGATTCAAATA
This sequence comes from Pseudoalteromonas sp. S3785, assembly GCF_005887365.1. Taxonomy (NCBI): domain Bacteria; kingdom Pseudomonadati; phylum Pseudomonadota; class Gammaproteobacteria; order Alteromonadales; family Pseudoalteromonadaceae; genus Pseudoalteromonas; species Pseudoalteromonas sp. S3785. Next base: position 8,747 of record NZ_PNCT01000001.1, read on the forward strand.
GCTAACAACAACGCTTAATGAATTATAAAAAAACCTGCAACTGCAGGTTTTTTTATGTTCTAAATTATGCACTTACACTATGTTAAATACCAATTTGCAATAATGATATATTATGCAAATTGGTATTTTAAAGCGTTACTGCTTCTCGATTTTAGCCCAAGAATCTCTAAGGCCAACCGTTTGGTTGAATACTAAATGTTCTGACTTAGTATCACGTGAGAAATAGCCGGTACGCTCAAACTGAAAACCTTGTGCTGGTTCGGCTTTAGAAAGCGACGCTTCTAGTTTTGCATTTTCAAGTACAACTAACGAATCAGGGTTTAATGTTGATTCGAACTCTTCAGCCGCAGCTGGGTTTGGCACATTAAATAAACGGTCATACAATCTAACTTCTGCATTAACCGATTCAGGCGCTGAAACCCAATGAATAACCCCTTTTACTTTACGGCCATCACTTGGGTTTTTACCTAAAGTTTCGCTGTCGTAAGTACAGTAAATAGTGGTGATTTCACCACTTTCGTCTTTTTCTACACGCTGAGCTTTAATTACATAAGCACCACGTAAGCGTACTTCTTTATCGAGTACTAAGCGTTTAAATTTATTATTCGCTTCTTCGCGGAAATCTTCACGCTCGATGTAAAGCTCACGAGTAAACGGTACTTCACGACGCCCCATTTCTTCTTTATTCGGGTGGTTAGCTACCGACAATGTTTCTACTTTATCTGCATCAAAGTTTTCTATTACCACTTTAACAGGATCGAGTACTGCCATTGCCCGTGGTGCATTTTCATTTAAGTCTTCACGGATACATGCTTCAAGCATGCCCATTTCAACCATGTTTTCTTGCTTAGTCACACCTATACGTAAACAAAACTCACGAATAGAAGCCGGTGTATAACCACGACGACGTAAACCAGCAATCGTTGGCATACGTGGGTCATCCCACCCTTCAACATAGTTATTCACAACTAAATCGTTTAGCTTTCGCTTAGACATAATTGTGTATTCAAGATTTAAGCGCGAAAACTCAATTTGTTGTGGGTGGCATTCAAGGCTAATGTTATCAAGTACCCAATCGTATAAACGGCGGTTATCTTGAAACTCAAGCGTACACAATGAATGGGTTATGCCCTCAAGTGCATCAGAAATACAGTGCGTAAAGTCATACATTGGGTATATGCACCACTTGTCACCTGTTTGATGGTGGTGAGCAAAACGAACGCGATAAATAATTGGATCGCGAAGCACCATAAATGAGCTTGCCATATCAATCTTAGCGCGCAGGACACACTCGCCTTCTTTGAATTCACCCGCACGCATTTTTTCAAATAATGCCAGGTTTTCTTCTACTGAAGTGTCTCTGTATGGGCTGTTTTTTCCTGGCTCTTTCAACGTACCGCGATACTCACGTGCTTGATCGGCAGTTAAAAAACACACATACGCTAAGCCTTTTTCAATAAGCTCAACTGCATAGCCGTATAGAGTATCAAAATAGTTTGACGAGTATTTTATCTCGCCACTCCAATTAAAGCCTAACCACTGTACGTCTTCTTTGATTGAATTAACGTAGTTAATATCTTCTTTTTCTGGATTTGTATCATCAAAGCGTAGGTTACATAAACCATCGTAATCTTTTGCAATGCCAAAATTCAAACAAATTGATTTTGCATGGCCAATATGTAAAAAGCCATTTGGTTCAGGTGGAAAACGTGTATGCGTAGTTGCATGTTTGCCACTTGCTAAATCTTCATCAATTCGAGTTCTTATAAAGTTACTTGGGCGATTCTCAATTTCCGCCATAGGAGTGCGATCCTCTGAATATTCGTGATAACAAAACTAATGCATTATTACAAAAACAAACACTAACATACAGCACTAGATGCGCCTTTATTCTAGTTATTATGGCAATGCTGCATTAGTTTATTACTTAAATTTGTTTTAGCGCAATATTTGAGTCATGAAAGCCATTTATAGTACCTAAACTTAAGCACCATAAAAGGATTCTAAAATGGCCAGTTCTACACAACACAGAGTTTATATTCCAACAAATGCGCGCGCTAATCACTATTTACTCGCTGAAATTACCCCCTCTGATGACTTTTATACTAGCTTTACAAACATTGATAGTTGCTATAACCGTATTGCTAAACAGCTATTCGCAAGCTGTGATGAATACGAGCTGCATAATGTACACTTACTGGCTAACGACAAGTTACCCGTTGTGAGATTTCATGATGAGTCGTATCAATTAGAAACAGCAAAGCAAATGTTATTTTTTTACAACCCGCGTTACCACGAAGCGCATAAACTACACTACACCCCTACTTTTAAAAGTAAAGAAATTCGCTTGTTATTTTTAGCTACTGGTGATGATTTACGTGCAAGCTCGGCACAGTTTCACGGCAAAGTGCAAAAAGTGTTAGATAATTTACAATCCCAATTATTTATTGAACAACCTCAGTTTAAACTTCGCGATCACCAACATTTAACCTATGACTTATTTGCTAAGAACAAAGGCTGCAACCAAAGTTACGGCTACAAGCTAAGAAGCCTGTATCCTCGCTATTTAGCTCGCCAATGTAAAATACCCGCAGAGCATGCAGAAATGACCTATGCAACATTTTCTATACCGGTTTCTCGGGGCATTAAAACACAGTTTCAAAGCTTAATAAATAAAAATAACTACACTGATTTTTACAATTACTTTGCCACATCTTTTAAAGACTGCTGTGAGCGATACGCTTTAACTCACGGTGCTATGGTTGCCAACGGTGCAAGGCCAATAGTGCGTAATAGCCAAATAGATAAAAATGATGGGAATGCAGAATTACAAAAAATAAGTTTTGATGTAAATGGTACAGCCACACAAATACATATTTTTTTCAATGCTGAAAAGTTAGTTGAGTCTCTACATTTTGTGATTGTTGCCACTCATAAATATAAACATGAAATGGGCTATGGCCGCTTTATGAATCAAGTAGAGAAAACAATACACGCTATGTGCTCAGAATTGGCAATAAATAAAGAACGGCAAGATTTATCAGTACGATTTTTTCAACACATTAGTTACCCGTACTAATTTTTTAACTAATAACAAAAAGGCTCGCATTCGCGAGCCTTTTTTAAAGATTAAGCAAACTGATTACCAGCCTGTTTTCTCTTTAAGTGCTTTACCAATATCAGCAAGTGAACGTACAGTTTGTACGCCAGCAGCTTCAAGTGCAGTAAATTTTTCATCAGCAGTACCTTTACCGCCTGCGATGATTGCGCCAGCGTGACCCATACGCTTACCTTCAGGTGCAGTTACACCCGCAATGTAAGAAACAACAGGCTTAGTTACGTTAGCTTTAATGTACTCTGCAGCTTCTTCTTCTGCAGTACCACCGATTTCACCAATCATCACGATTGCTTCAGTTTGTGGATCTTTTTCGAACATTTCTAGCACGTCGATAAAGTTAGTACCTGGGATTGGGTCGCCACCAATACCAACACACGTAGACTGACCAAAACCAGCGTCTGTAGTTTGTTTAACTGCTTCGTACGTTAAAGTACCAGAGCGAGAAACAATACCTACTTTACCAGGTTTGTGGATGTGACCAGGCATGATACCAATCTTAGTCTCGCCCGGAGTGATAACACCTGGACAGTTAGGACCGATCATACGAACACCCGAGTTATCAAGCTTAACTTTAACGTCAACCATGTCGAGTGTTGGGATACCTTCAGTGATACAAACAATTAGCTCGATGCCCGCATCGATAGCTTCTAAGATTGCATCTTTACAGAACGGTGCTGGTACGTAGATAACTGACGCTGTTGCGCCTGTTTCTTTAACTGCATCGCGTACTGTGTTGAATACTGGAAGACCAAGGTGCGTTTGACCGCCTTTACCTGGGCTTACACCACCAACCATTTGTGTACCGTACTCAAGCGCTTGCTCAGAGTGGAAAGTACCTTGACCACCAGTGAAACCTTGACAGATAACTTTTGTATCTTTATTGATTAATACAGACATTATTTGCCCTCCGCAGCAGCTACAACTTTCTCAGCAGCGTCTGTTAGTGATTCAGCAGCGATGATATCAAGGCCTGAGTTCTTAAGAACGTCACGACCTAGTTCAGCGTTAGTACCTTCTAAACGTACAACTACAGGCACGTTTACACCTACTTCTTTAACTGCGCCAATGATACCTTCAGCAATCATGTCACAACGTACGATACCACCAAAGATGTTAACTAAAACAGCTTTTACGTTATCGTCAGAAAGGATGATTTTGAATGCTTCAGAAACACGCTCTTTAGTTGCGCCGCCACCAACATCTAGGAAGTTAGCTGGCTTGCCGCCGTGTAGGTTTACGATGTCCATAGTACCCATCGCTAGGCCAGCACCGTTAACCATACAACCTACGTTACCATCTAGTGCTACGTAGTTAAGCTCGAAGCTTGCTGCGTGTGCTTCACGAGCATCTTCTTGAGATGGATCATGCATTTCACGGATTTTTGGTTGACGGTAAAGTGCATTACCATCGATACCGATTTTGCCGTCAAGACAGTGAAGGTTACCTTCGTCTGTGATTACTAGCGGGTTGATTTCAAGAAGTGCGAAATCAAAATCGTTGAACATGTTGCCAAGACCCATAAAGATCTTAACGAACTGCTTCATTTGTGTAGGGTTAAGACCCAGTTTAAAACCTAACTCACGTGCTTGGTAAGCTTGAGGACCCACTAATGGATCGATCTCTGCTTTGTGGATAAGTTCTGGAGTTTCTTCAGCAACCGTTTCAATTTCAACACCGCCTTCAGTAGACGCCATGAAAACAACTTTGCGAGAAGCACGGTCAACAACTGCACCTAAGTACAATTCGTTAGCGATATCTGTACAGCTTTCTACTAAAATTTTAGCAACAGGCTGACCATTTTCGTCTGTTTGGTAAGTAACTAAGTTTTTACCTAACCAGTTAGCAGCGAATTCTTTTACTTCTTCGATTGTTTTAACTAGCTTAACACCGCCAGCTTTACCACGGCCACCTGCGTGAACCTGAGTTTTAACAACCCACATATCACCGCCGATTTTTTCGGCAGCTGCTGCAGCTTCTTCAGGTGTATCGCAAGCGAAACCCTGAGAAACTGGTAAACCATATTCGGCAAAAAGTTGTTTTGCCTGATACTCATGCAAATTCATGATGCTTTATCCAATTTTTTATACTAAAAGAGCTGAATATTTATGCAAATAAACAGCTATCCCAAATTGCGCACCTAGTATAGATCCCAAGGCTTAACATGAAAACCCCAGTAAGACCAAAGGCGCAAAAAAAAAGCTGTGAATTGTCATTCACAGCTTATATTTCATACTACTCGATTAAACATCCAGTAATAAGCGAGTTGGATCTTCAAGTAACTCTTTAATAGTCACTAGGAAACCAACTGATTCTTTACCATCGATTTGGCGGTGATCGTAAGATAGTGCCAAATACATCATTGGAAGAATTTCAACTTTACCATTTACAGCCATAGGACGCTCTTGGATTTTGTGCATACCCAAAATTGATGACTGTGGTAAGTTGATAATAGGCGTAGAAAGTAACGAGCCAAATACACCACCGTTAGTAATGGTAAAGTTGCCACCTGTCATATCGTCAAGTGTTAGTTTACCGTCACGGCCTTTAAGGGCTAATTCACGAATACCTTTTTCGATTTCTGCAACAGACAGCTTGTCACAATCTTTAAGTACTGGTGTAACCAAACCACGTGGCGTAGATACAGCGATGCTGATATCAAAGTAATTGTGATAAACAATATCATCGCCATCAATTGATGCATTTACTTCAGGGAAGCGTTTAAGTGCTTCAGTTACTGCTTTCACGTAGAAAGACATAAAGCCTAAACGAATACCGTGACGCTTTTCAAATACTTCTTGGTACTGCTTACGAAGGTCCATAATAGGCTTCATGTTTACTTCGTTAAACGTAGTTAACATTGCTGTTGAGTTTTTCGCTTCTAATAAACGATTAGCAATGGTTTTACGTAAGCGCGTCATTGGTACACGTTTTTGTGTACGGTCACCCATAGGTGCAGCTGGTGCTGAAGTATCTTCTTTCTTAGCCGCTGGAGCAGGCGCTTTTAGGAAAGTATCAACGTCTTCTTTCGTTACGCGGCCATTTTTACCTGTGCCTTTAATTTTAGACGCATCAAGACCTTTTTCAGCAATTAAACGACGTACAGAAGGCGTTAACACATCTGAGCTATCGTTAGACTCACTTGCAGCAGGCGCTTCTTCTGCTTTAGCTGTAGGTGCTGCTGGAGCACCGCCCGCTTTAACGTTACCAATAACTTGTTCACCAAGTACAGTATCGCCTTCTGCGTTTAGTTGCTCGCCCATGATACCGTCTTCTTGAGCTACTACTTCAAGAACAACTTTATCAGTTTCAATATCTACCAAGTTTTGGTCGCGAGTTACCGCTTCACCTGGTTGTACATGCCATGTAGCAATTGTTGCGTCTGCAACTGATTCTGGAAGTACAGGTACTTTAATGTCCACTTCTTTACCTTCTGATGCTGGAGCTGATTGCGCCGCAGGCGCGTCTTCTGATTTTTCAGGTGCGGCTTCTTCTTTTGCCGGAGCACTGTCACTTGCTGGTGCTGCATCAGCATCACCAAGTAAACCGATAACTTGATCACCAAGTACCGTTGCACCTTCTTCTTGTGATATTTCAGTAATTACACCGTCATTTTGTGCAACCACTTCTAAAACCACTTTATCTGTTTCAATGTCTACTAAGTTTTGGTCACGGCTTACTTTGTCGCCTACACTTACATGCCATGTAGCAACGGTAGCATCTGCAACCGACTCAGGAAGAACAGGAACTTTAATTTCTGTGCTCATTGCTTATCCTTTCTTTTGTATAGTAAGCGCGTCTGCAACGAGCGCTTGTTGTTCTTTAGTATGTACTGACATGTAACCACACGCTGGAGATGCTGATGCCTTACGTCCCGCGTAAGTTAATTTAGCACCTTGTGGGATTGCATCAATAAAGTGATGTTGCGAACAGTACCAAGCACCTTGGTTTTGTGGCTCTTCTTGACACCAAACAAAATCAGTAACGTGCTGGTAACGCTCCATAATCGTGTCCATTTCTGCATGTGGGAACGGGTAAAGTTGCTCCACACGTACAATAGCAATGTTGTCTTGCTCAAGCTTACGACGCTCTTGTAATAGTTCGTAATAAACTTTACCACTACAAAATACCACGCGCTCTACTTTCTCAGGATTAATATCATCGATTTCGTCGATCATATTATGGAATACACCCTGTGAAAGTTCTTCGAGCGAAGATACCGCAAGTGGATGACGAAGTAATGATTTTGGTGTCATTACAATCAGTGGTCGACGAAGTGGTCTAACAGATTGACGACGTAGCATAGCGTAAACTTGTGCAGGTGTTGAAGGAACACACACTTGCATGTTGTGATCAGCACATAGTTGTAAAAAACGCTCTAAACGTGCAGAGCTATGCTCTGGACCTTGTCCCTCGTAGCCATGCGGCAGTAAACACGTTAGGCCACATAAACGACCCCACTTTTGTTCGCCAGAACTTAAGAATTGGTCAAATACTACCTGTGCACCATTAGCAAAGTCACCAAATTGGGCTTCCCACAGTACTAATGAAGTAGGTTCAGCTGTTGCATAACCATACTCAAAAGCAAGCACGGCTTCTTCAGATAATACTGAATCGTATACTTCAAACGTACCTTGTTCTTCACTTAAGTGCTGAAGAGGTAAGTACGTTGAACCATCTGATTGACTATGCACTACAGCATGGCGGTGGAAGAAAGTTCCACGGCCTGAATCTTGACCCGTTAGACGAATATCAGTGCCTTCATAGGCAATTGTTGCATATGCAAGTGTTTCTGCCATACCCCAATCTAGTGGTTTTTCGCCATTGGCCATAAGCTTACGGTCATCGTAAATCTTTTTAACACGAGACTGTGCTTTATATTCTTCAGGGAACTGCGCAACTTGTTCGCCAAGTGCTTTTAGCTTGTCTACCGGTACGCTTGCGTCGTAGTCAACGTTCCACTCGTGTCCTACATACTTAGCCCAATCAGATGAGTGTGAAGTCTCTGGCTGGATTTCTTCAACAACACAGTTACCTTCATCTAAGCCGTTACGATATTCATCGGCTAAAGCTTTCACCTCATTCTCTGTGAATGAACCTTCAGAAATAAGTTGATCAGCGTAGATAAGGCGAGGTACCGCATGTTTTTTAATTTTTTGATACATAAGAGGCTGTGTAGCATTAGGCTCATCAGCTTCGTTATGGCCATGGCGGCGGTAACATACTAAATCGATTACTACATCACGTTTAAACTGATTTCTGAAATCAAGTGCAAGTTGAGTAACAAATGCAACGGCTTCAGGATCATCAGAATTAACGTGGAAGATTGGCGACTGAACCATTTTTGCAATGTCAGTACAGTAATCAGTAGAACGTACGTCATCTTGTTTTGAAGTTGTAAAACCAACTTGGTTATTTACAACTATACGGATACTACCACCGCATGAGAAGGCGTTTGTTTGTGACAAGTTAAATGTTTCTTGTACAACACCTTGGCCTGTAATTGCCGAGTCACCGTGGATGGTAATTGGTAATGCTTTACTACCTGAGCTGTCACCTAAGCGATCTAAACGAGCTCTTACAGAACCCATAACCACAGGATTAACAATTTCTAGGTGAGATGGGTTGAACGCAAGCGCCATGTGAACATTGCCACCTTTGGTTGCAAAGTCAGAAGAATAACCCATATGGTATTTAACATCACCCGAGCCTAACGTATCGTTGTGTTTGCCAGCAAACTCATCAAACAACTCAGATGGGTTTTTACCTAACACGTTAACTAGTACGTTTAGACGCCCGCGGTGAGCCATACCAATAACAGCTTCTTTTTGCCCGCTTTCGCCAGCACGGTGAATAAGTTCTTTAAGCATAGGAACTAACGCATCACCACCTTCAAGTGAGAAACGCTTAGCACCAGGGAACTTTGCACCTAAATATTTTTCAAGACCATCTGCTGCGGTTAATCCTTTAAGGATACGCAATTTTTCTTCTTTAGAAAAAGTAGGTCGTGATTGAACAGACTCTAAACGCTGTTGTAACCAACGCTTTTCTTCTGTTGATGTGATGTGCATATACTCAGCACCGATAGAACCACAATAAGTAGTTTTTAGTGCTTGGTATAGTTCACCTAAAGGCATAGTATCGCGGCCTACGGCAAACGATCCTACATTAAATTCGCGGTCAAAATCAGCTTTAGATAAGTCGTGGTACTCTAGCTCTAAATCTCGAACACGCTCTCGTTGCCAAATGCCTAGCGGATCTAGGTTAGCATTTTGGTGTCCTCGAAAGCGGAAAGCATTAATAAGTTGTAGTACTTTGACCTGTTTAAGATCACCGCCACTACCCTCAGCTACCACTACCTCTCTATGCTTGTTTTTAGCAAGCGCCGCAAACTGTGAACGAACTTCTGAATGCTTTACTTCAACATCCACACCATCTACTTTTGGTAATTGTTCGAACACTTCTCGCCATTCTTCTGGCACAGAAGTCGCATCATCTAAATACGCTTCATAAAGCTCTTCTACATAAGCAACGTTGCCGCCGTTTAAATGTGAAGATTCTAGCCATGCCTTCATCACACCTTCGTGCATTTATAAGCCCTTTTCTTTAGCGCAGAAATTAATAGTTGTTATAACAAGATGGCTAATAAAAATATTAGCCATCTTACGTTACTAAGTGATTAAACCGCGCGGTTTAATAACATAGATTTGATTTGTCCAATTGCTTTGGTCGGGTTAAGACCCTTAGGACAAACGCTAACACAGTTCATGATACTGTGGCAACGGAACACACTGAACGCATCGTCTAAGTCTGCTAAACGCTCTTCAGTTGCCGTATCGCGGCTATCAGCCAAGAAACGGTAAGCATGAAGAAGGCCTGCTGGACCAATGAACTTGTCTGGATTCCACCAGAACGAAGGACACGATGTAGAACAACATGCACATAAAATACACTCGTAAAGCCCATCTAATTTATCACGTTCTTCAATAGATTGAAGACGTTCACCAGCCGCTGGCTGATCGTTAATTAAGTATGGTTTAACTTTTTCGTACTGAGTGTAGAACTGACTCATGTCAATAACAAGGTCACGTACCACAGGTAAGCCAGGTAAAGGACGAATTACAATAGTACCTTTGCCACCTTTTTGCAGCGTAGATAATGGTGTAATACATGCTAAACCATTTTTACCATTCATGTTAACGCCATCAGAACCACACACGCCTTCACGACATGAGCGACGGAATGATAAAGTAGGATCTTGCTCTTTTAATAATAAAAGTGCGTCCAATACCATCATGTCCTGACCTTCCTCTGTTTGCAAAGTGTATTCTTGCATTCGAGGTGCGTTATCAACGTCCGGATTGTAACGATAAACTGAAAATTGTACTTGTGCCATCGTCTCGCTCCTAGTAGGTACGTGCTTTAGGTGGGAACGCTTCACGCGTCTTAGGCGCGTAGTTTACTTCACGCTTGCTCATTTCATCCGTAACAGGATTGAATACTGAGTGACATAGCCAGTTTTCGTCATCACGATCTGGGTAGTCAAAGCGAGAGTGTGCACCACGGCTTTCAGTACGGAAGTTTGCAGCAACTGCAGTCGAGTATGCTGTTTCCATAAGGTTGTCTAGTTCAAGACATTCGATACGCTGCGTATTAAAGTCAGATGATTTATCATCAAGACGCGCATGTTGCAGACGTTCACGAATCTCTTTAAGCTCTTTAAGACCTGTCGCCATAGAGTCACCTTCACGGAATACCGAGAAGTTAAGCTGCATACATTGTTGTAAGTCTTTTTTGATTTGTACTGGGTCTTCACCTTGACCAGCCGTTGAATTTTCCCAACGATTAAAGCGAGCAAGCGAAGCATCTATATCAGATGCAGAAGGCGCTTTAGTAATTTCAACTTCGTTTAGGTATTTACCTAAGAAGTTACCAGCAGCACGACCAAATACAACTAAATCAAGTAATGAGTTACCACCTAGGCGGTTTGCACCATGCACAGATACACAGGCAATCTCACCAACTGCAAACAAGCCTTCTACTACTTTTTCGTTACCATTAGCATCGATTTGTAGCGCTTGACCATTTACGTTAGTTGGAACACCACCCATCATGTAATGACACGTAGGTATTACCGGAATTGGCTCTTTAGCAGGGTCAACGTGAGCAAATGTTTTAGCAAGATCACAAACACCTGGTAGGCGTAGATTAAGCGTCTCTTCACCTAAGTGGTCAAGTTTCAACTTAATATGTGGGCCCCACGGACCATCACAACCACGACCTTCACGGATTTCAGTCATCATTGAACGTGCAACTACATCACGAGACGCTAAGTCTTTTGCGTTTGGTGCATAACGTTCCATGAAGCGTTCGCCATCTTTATTTAAAAGATAACCCCCTTCACCACGACAACCTTCTGTTACAAGTGTACCAGCACCTGCTATACCCGTTGGGTGGAATTGCCACATTTCCATATCTTGCATAGCAACGCCAGCGCGGGCTGCCATACCAACACCATCACCCGTATTAATGTGGGCATTAGTTGTCGATGCGAAAATACGACCAGCACCGCCGGTTGCAAGCACAACAGCTTTTGATTTGAAGAAAGTGATTTCACCTGTTTCAATCTCAATTGCTGTACAACCTACTACATCACCATTATCGTTTTTAACTAAATCAAGTGCATACCATTCAGAGAATACATTGGTTTGGTTTTTTACGTTTTGTTGGTATAGAAGGTGTAATAAAGCATGACCAGTACGGTCAGCTGCTGCTGCAGTACGTGCAGCTTGTTCACCACCAAAGTTTTTCGATTGACCACCGAAAGGACGTTGGTAAACACGGCCATTTTCAAAACGCGAAAATGGTAAACCCATGTTTTCTAATTCAGTAATAGCTTCTGGGCCAGTTTGACACATGTATTCGATAGCGTCTTGGTCGCCGATAAAATCGGAACCTTTAACGGTATCGTACATATGCCATTCCCAGTTATCTTCGTGCGAATTACCTAGCGCTACTGTAATACCACCCTGTGCAGATACAGTGTGAGAGCGTGTTGGGAATACTTTAGATATTAACGCACACGTTTTGCCTGATTCAGTAATGGCAAGAGCGGCGCGCATACCTGCACCACCTGCACCAATTACAACGGCGTCAAATTCACGAACAGAATATTTCACTTAAACACCCCATAAAACGATTAGACCAATAGCTACGTAAGCAACGGCCATCAGGTTTAATACAAAGCCTAAAACAGCGCGTAGTTTAGCGTTTTTAACGTAATCCGTTAAAACTTGCCAAAGGCCAATGCGGGTATGAACCATCATGCATACTAGGGTAATTAGCGTAAAACCCTTCATAGCAAGATTAGAGAATAGGCCTGTCCAGGCTTCGAAAGTGACTTCTGGCATTGCTAAAAAATAGCCGATAATAAAAATCGCATATGCGGTGATTACTAGAGCCGTGGTACGTAAAGATACGAAATCTTGTACACCATCACGTTTAAGAGTTGCTTGATTTAAGACCATATCCACACCCCTGCCAGTACGGCAAATACAACGCCAAGTGCCATTGCAACTTTAGCGCTCAGGTTACCCGATTCAAGTTCTTCCCAGTGGCCCATATCCATAATGATGTGACGGATACCACCAATAAGGTGATAACCCAATACAGAAAGTGTGCCCCAAGCTATGAATTTGGCAATGAATCCGCTAAACAGACCCTTGACGAATTCAAAACCTTCAGCTGAAGAAAGAGACTCAGACCAAGCCCAAATGACAAACGTTAAAGCAAAAAATAATGCAACACCGGTGACGCGGTGAAAAATTGATGCTTTAGCCGTTGCCGGCATAGATATAGTTGTTAGATCTAGATTTACAGGTCTTTGCTTTTTCACAGTTACTTGCCCATCTTGCTCACATTGGAGCTCATCTACTTGTTTTTCTAAAACCCACCAAAATTTCTGGTGGAACTATCAAAGTAAACGTGTCAATACAGCAAAAGTTCACAAATCTGCAAAAATTACGCTGTAAAAATATGTTTACCTAAATACAAAGCGGTTTAAAACCTCCGATAGTATATATACCCAAAGGTTGTTTTACAATTCTTGTTTAGTTAGAGACGTTTGCGAATTAGCCGATAGTATAATATTTAATTGATGGCGAATATTTATTATACATATGTGCATAATGTTTATAAAAATTGACTTTAACCCCCTCTTTCACGTTAAAATGCGAAGATGTGCTTAAAACAAGATTTCAGAACTTTAAAAATCTAAAAATCAGAATAGATATCTTAATAGGAGATACATAGATGGCAGATAAAAAAGCCACAGTCCATATTGATGGACTAGATCCAATCGAACTTCCAATTTATCAAGGCACTGCTGGCCAAGATGTAATCGACGTACGTACGTTAGGTTCACACGGTCACTTTACTTATGACCCAGGTTTCATGTCGACTGGCTCTTGTGAATCTGCAATCACCTACATTGATGGTGGTAAAGGTGTATTACTTCACCGTGGTTACCCAATTGAGCAATTAGCTGAAGACTCTAACTACATCGAGCTTTGTTACTTACTATTAAACGGTGAGTTACCAACTAAAGAGCAATACGATTCATTTGCAAAAGAAATCACGCATAACACCATGCTTGATGAGAAAATTGCTAACTTTTTCCAAGGTTTCCGCTTCGATGCTCACCCAATGGCCATGCTATGTGGTGTAGTAGGCGCATTATCTTCTTTTTACCACGAAGATCTTGATATTACTGATGCAAGCCAACGTAAAACAAGCGCTATTAAACTTGTCGCTAAATTACCGACTATTGCAGCTATGGCGTACAAAACAAACATTGGTCAGCCGTTTGTTTACCCACGTAACGATTTAAGCTACGCAGAAAACTTCTTACACATGATGTTCTCTGTACCGGCTGAAGAATACAAAGTTAACCCTGTAACAGCTAAAGCAATGGACAAAATCTTCATGCTTCATGCTGATCACGAGCAAAACGCTTCAACGTCAACAGTACGTTTAGCCGGTTCTTCAGGCGCTAACCCATATGCATGTATTGCAGCGGGTATCGCATCTCTTTGGGGTCCTGCTCACGGTGGTGCTAACGAAGCATGTTTAAACATGTTAGAAGAGATTGGTTCTGTTGATCGTATTGATGAGTACGTTGCAAAAGCAAAAGATAAGTCTGACCCGTTCCGTCTTATGGGCTTTGGCCACCGTGTTTACAAAAACTTCGACCCACGCGCTACGGTAATGCGTCAAACATGTCATGAAGTTTTAGCAGAGCTTAACATTCAAGATCCACTTCTTGATATCGCTATGAAGCTTGAACAAATTGCCCTTGAAGACCCATACTTTGTAGAGAAGAAACTTTACCCTAACGTTGATTTCTACTCAGGTATTATCTTAAAAGCGATTGGTATTCCAACAAGCATGTTCACTGTAATTTTTGCAATGGCACGTACAGTTGGTTGGATCACTCACTGGGATGAGATGCTATCTCAACCTGGTCATAAGATCAGCCGCCCTCGTCAAATGTATACTGGTTACACGCAACGTGACTTCGTATCAACTGACAAGCGCTAAACTTAGTTAGTTAAAAAAGGCCGCTTTTGCGGCCTTTTTTGTGCGCTTTGCTTGTCAATTTTATGAAACCGATTACAATTCCTGCCTAAATTTATAGATGTTGAATAGCCATGCCTTCTCAAGAGTTTGATATAACAAAAATCCGCAATGACTTCCCTACTTTAAACCAAACCCTTAATGGCAACCCTTTAGTTTATTTAGACTCTGGCGCAACGTCGCAAAAGCCACAAAGCGTGATTGATGCAACCACTCGTTTTTATAATTTAAGCAACGCAAATGTTCACAGAGGCCGCCACACCTTAAGCGAGCGCGCTACTGAGCAGTATGAAGCAGCAAGATTAAAAATAGCAGATTACTTTAACATAAAGGCTAATGAAATAGTCTGGACAAAAGGTGCAACAGAGGCGCTAAATTTACTTGCTCATGGCCTACAAAGTCAAATTACTCACGAAGATACGGTATTAATTACGCCACTTGAGCACCATGCTAATATTGTTCCTTGGCAGGTATTAACGCAAAATACGGGGGCAACACTATCTGCACTCCCCCTTGAGCAAAACGCGACGTTTAATATAGCGTGCTGCATAGACTTTATCACACAGACTAAAGCAAAGGTGCTGTGTATCAGCCAAGCCTCTAACACATTAGGTAATATTACCAATTTAGCCCCATTAATAGCTGCAGCGAAAGCAGTCGGCACGTTAGTTGTTGTCGATGGCGCACAAGGAGCTATGCATTTACGCCCTAATTTAAAACAGCTCGGGTGCGATTTTTATGTTTTCTCAGCACATAAAATGCTTGGTCCTACGGGTATTGGGGGCTTATATGGTCGCTATGAATTACTCAATGAGCTTACCCCGTACCAAACGGGTGGTGAGATGATTGATACTGTTACCCTTGAAAAAAGCACCTACCGAGCCGCTCCTGCAAAATTTGAGACTGGCACCCCAAACATAGCCGGAGTAATTGGCTTTAGTGCAGCAATTGATTATTTATCAGCCCTAAACATACAACAATTACAGCGCTATGAGCGGACAATTTTTAATTATGCAGCGACACAGCTAAGCAAAATTGATGGGGTTACTATCTATAGTGACCTAAACAATAATATTGGTACCCTTAGTTTCAATTATAAAGCTGAACACCCTTACGATTTGGCAACTTTGCTTGACGGATTTGGCGTTGCAGTGCGCAGCGGTCACCATTGTACGCAACCATTAATGCATCATTTAGGGGTAAAAGGCACTGTTAGAGCAAGCTTTGCATTTTACAATACTCATCAAGATGTAGATAATTTCATCCATGCCTTGAAAGAATCGATTGATTTATTAGACTAATTTAGGATAACTCATGACAAATACGTTTAACAGCGTAATTAAACCTATACAACATGCGCAATCTTGGCAGCAAAAATATCGCGAAATAATGCTTTTGGGCAAAACACTTCCCGCTTTAGCGGATGTACTTAAAACCGATGACGCACTTGTTCCTGGGTGTGAGAGCAAAGTGTGGATGTTTATGGAGTTTGACGATAGCGAGAATCGTTTAGTGGTTATTGGCGATTCAGACACCCGCATTGTAAAAGGCTTATTAGCGATAATTTTAGCGCTTTATAATGGCTTAACACCTGAAGAAGTCGTGAATATTAATGCGTATGACGAATTTGAAAAGTTAGGCTTGATTAAACACCTTAGTGCATCTCGTGGGAACGGAATAAAAGCCATGGTAGAGGCAATTCAAAGCATGGCAGCAAACAAGCTCAATTAAACTATTGAGCTTGTTGTAAACGCTGTTTTTTATCTAAATATTTACGTACCGCTTTAGCCGCTACAAAAAAGCCAAAACTTCCTGTGATCATAGTGACCGAGCCAAACCCGTTATTACAATCCATATTCATTGTACCATCAGCATTTTGTTTAGCATGGCATACACTGCCATCACTGCCTGGGTAAACTAGTTGCTCAGTTGAGTACACACAATCAATATTAAATTTGCGTTTTGGGTTGTTACTAAAATTATATTGTTTGCGTAAAATATAACGCACTTTAGCAAGTAGCGGATCTTGCGTGGTTTTAGCCACATCGCCAAATGTTATTTGGCTAGGATCAGTTTGCCCGCCCGCGCCGCCTGTAGTAATAATAGGCATTTTATTGCGCTTACAATGAGCAATAAGCGCTGCTTTTTCCTTAACTGCATCAATACAGTCAATAACGTAATCAAAACCTTGAATATGCTCACGAATATTTTCAAGTGTAATAAAGTCATCTATCACAGTTACTTTACACTCTGGGTTTATCAGTACGCAGCGACTTTTCATTGCATCTACTTTGGCTTGGCCAATACTGCCGCTAAGCGCATGAATTTGCCTATTTACGTTCGTCGCGCAAATATCATCTAAGTCAATTAAAGTGATCTTACCCACGCCTGTACGTGCTAAAGCTTCGGCGGTCCAACTTCCTACACCGCCTATTCCCACTACACAAAAATGGGCTTGTTGTAGCCAATCAAATTGTTGGTTACCGTATAGGCGTTTAATTCCGCCAAAACGAATATCGGTTACTTTTTCGCTCATTTACCAATCCAGTTCCCACGGCGATTGCCATGCTTGAAATTCTTGATGATTAATTAATTGCTGGTACTCATCACCCTTAGTAGGCAGCAAAGTGCAATTAATTTGCTCCCCATGCCATACAAAACTTAACGCATAGGCATGAAGATACGCTCGCTCAGCTGCGCTACCGCTATAGAGTGAATCGCCTAAAATTGGCGTCCCTAAACTTTTTAATGCCACTCTAAGTTGGTGAGTTTTACCCGAATATGGCTTTAATATATACGCCCTAAACCCCGGCTTATAACTAAAAGAATAAAAGCGGGTAATGGCTGGGTTTTGCATGGTCGGTAAAAGCTTAAACATGCCCCTGCGAGACTTAGCCATATCACCTTTTATCCACCCTTGCTTTTTTTTAGGTTTAGCATTGCTTATTGCTAAATAAAACTTGTTTATTGCATGCTCAGTAAAAAGAGACGTAAATTTAGCAGCGGCTTCTTTATTGCGACTAAGAATAATAAGGCCAGAGGTCACTTTATCAAGGCGGTGAACAGCAAATAATTTTTCGCCCGTTTGCTGCTCAGCTAATACCACAAACCCTTTTTCACCTTCTGAGTGAAAATTAAGCCCCGCTGGTTTTTCAAATATGTAAAAATCAGCGTGGCTAAACACGATGGGTAATTCTCTTTTTACCATTATTAAGCTTGCTTAGCTTTTAGGTAGGCAATCACTTTTTCTAGATCCTCGGGCGTATCAACCCCAGCATGTGGCGTTACTTTAGCCTGCTCAATTTTGATAGCGTAACCATGGTACAACACCCTAAGTTGCTC
Source organism: Pseudoalteromonas sp. S3785 (assembly GCF_005887365.1). NCBI lineage: Bacteria > Pseudomonadati > Pseudomonadota > Gammaproteobacteria > Alteromonadales > Pseudoalteromonadaceae > Pseudoalteromonas > Pseudoalteromonas sp. S3785. The sequence goes on from NZ_PNCT01000001.1 coordinate 26,838, forward strand.
TAGCGACTCAAGTACTTCAAGCGGCGATACACTTAGCTCAATATACTGCTTAATGAAGCCCGCGCGATAAGCATATATACCCACATGGCGATGAAAAGGCGTTATATCTAACACACTGTCGTTATTTAGCATTGCGCTTCTGTCAAACGGAATACTGGCACGTGAAAAGTACAACGCATTTTTATTAAAATCACTAACTACTTTCACTGCATTAGGATTAAATACTTCCTCTTGTTCTTCAATGGCTACACTTAATGTTGCCATTGGCGCGCTCGAATTATTGAGTAAAGTGGCAACTTGAGATACGTTTTCGCTGGCAAGTAATGGCTCATCGCCTTGTACATTTACCACCACGGTTTCAGCATCTAGCTTAAGTAAGTCAACCACCTCTGCCAAGCGCTCAGTACCCGATTGATGATCTTCTCTTGTCATGAGCACATCATTTGTGAACGATTTAACAGCATCAAACACTTTTTGATGATCGGTTGCAATAACCACTTTACTTGCACCTGACAAACACGCTTTTTCATACACATGTTGAATCATAGGTTTACCGCAAATGTCGGCTAATGGTTTGCCAGGTAAACGGGTAGACGCGTAACGTGCAGGTATTACAACTATGAATTCCACTTATCAACCTCATCTTGAGATAACTCGCGTGCTTCATTTTCTAAAAGTACTGGTATATCGTCGCGTACAGGGTATGCAAGTTTAGCTGCGGTGCTGATAAGTTCTGCATTGTCTTTATCAAAACGAAGCTTTCCTTTACACACAGGGCAAGCAATTATTTCAAGTAATTTTGTATCAAAGGCCATTGAGGATCCCTTTTTGTTTTAATAATAAATCTAATTTATGTATAACAGCGTCTGTAGGTTTTGCATTAACAGGTAGGTAGTACCAATTATCTTTTGCAAAGTCTCTACATTTTACCGCATCTTTTTCTGTCATTAATACGTTGTCGTCATTAAATTGAGTAAAATCAGCCAAGCTATAAGCATAGTGATCTCTAAAATGATGCGTTGAAAGCAGCTGAATATTTTGATCTTCTAGTGTATTTTCAAAACGCTTCGGGTTACCAATAGCACTGACCGCATGGCCTTGTTCAATTGTTTTATTCACTGGAGTATTGTCAGCAACGTGCCTGAGCCCACTCGTTTTTAAAACGTAGCTATGTGGTGCGCCTCCACCATTTTCAATCACTAAATCAACGCTATTTAATCTGTGTTTTGTTTCACGTAATGGTCCTGCGGGCATAACAAAGCCATTGCCAAACCGCCTTTGGCTATCAACAATGCAACACTCTATATCGCGCGCCATTTTATAATGTTGCATACCATCATCAGAAATAATGACATCCACACAAAATTGCTGCTCTAATAATGTAATATTGGCTTCTCTATCCGGCCCAACAACTAGAGGACACTTTAAACGATTAAATAAAAGTATTGGCTCATCACCGGCTTGCGCACTTGTTACACCGCGCTCTACCACCAGCGGGTAGCTTTTTGCTTTACCGCCGTAGCCACGGCTAATAATACCCACTTTTAGGCCTTGCTCTGACAAGTATTCGTACAGCCATAATACAAATGGGGTTTTGCCATTTCCACCTACACTTATATTGCCCACCACAATCACTTTAGATTTAGCTTTAAAAGATTTAGCAATACCACATTGATAAAACCCTTTTCTAATACTGGCAATTAACCAAAAAAGTGCAGCTAACGGCAATAAAAATAGTGTTATAAAACCAAATGGTTTATACCAGCTTTGCTCGATTTTACTCACCCGTGTTCACCAAATTGCATTTTGCAAAGCGCAGAATACGTGCCGTCTTTGGCAAGTAAACTTTGGTGATCACCACTTTCAATCACCCGACCGCCGTCGATAACGTATATTTTGTCGCTGTTTTCAATTGTTGATAAACGATGCGCAATAACAATCGACGTTTTGTCTTGCATAAGGGTATCTAGTGCTTGTTGAATAAGCTTTTCTGACTCGGTGTCTAGTGCTGATGTTGCTTCATCTAAGATCAAAATAGGCGCATCTTTTAATATAGCGCGCGCAATTGCGATACGTTGACGTTGACCACCAGAGAGCATCACCCCGTTTTCACCAACCATGGTATTGAGCTGTTCAGGTAGATCTTTAACAAATTCCCATACGTGGGCTTGTTTGACCACCTCTTCTAACTGCTGCGGTGTTATTTTACGGGTTAGTCCATAACAAATATTGTTAGCAATTGTGTCGTTAAATAACACCACTTGCTGAGATACCAAAGCAAACTGGCGGCGTAAATCTGCCAGTTTATATTTATCAAGTGCAACGCCGTCGAGTAATATTTCACTGGGTGCTTCTAAGTCATAATAACGTGGTAATAAATTAGAAATAGTTGACTTACCCGAGCCAGAACGCCCTACAAGTGCGATGCTTTCTCCGGCTTTTATACTCATTGATAGGTTATTTAAAACAGCTTCATCTTTAGTGGGGTATTTAAAGGTCACGTTTTTAACCTCAATTTCGCCCTTCACTTTATCTACGCTGTAAGTACCTTTATCTTTTTCTATTTCTTCATCTAAAACTAAAAAAATACTTTGCGCTGCAGAAATACCACGCTGCATATCACTGTTCACGTTTGCTAATTGTTTAAGCGGACGTAAAAGCATCATCATAGATGAAATAAGTACAACAAAATCGCCAGAGCTGATGGTATCTATCATAGAGGGCATAGAAACGACCCACAAAATAACAGCCATTGCACTGGCCGCTAGTACTTGAATGACCGACACGCTTAACGCTTTAGTGGCATCCATTTTTATACGTTGCTGGCGATTATGATTATTGATTTTTGAAAACTGGTCGACTTCCTGTTGTTGGCCACCAAACCCATGAATAACCTTATGGCCACTTAACATTTGCTCAGAGCTTCGGGTAACTTGGCCCATCGCAGACTGTATGTTCTTCGAAATATGGCGAAAACGTTTAGATACAAACGTAACAATGATTGCCACTAAAGGAATGATCACTAAAAATATCAGTGAAAGCTTCCAGCTGGTATAAAACATAACGCCAAGTAAAAAAACCACAAAAGCGCCTTCACGTACTACAATTAATAATGCTTTAGTAATTGCTTGCTGAACTTGTTCTGTGTCAAAGGTGATCTTTGAAATTAAATCACCTGTTGAGTTTTTATCATGAAACGACACAGGCAAATGTAATATGTGTTCAAATAACTGCTGGCGTAAAGCGCGTACTACTTGCGAGCCTACATAGCTTAAGCAATAAGAAGACATAAAATTAAACAGGCCACGCCCTATAACTAACGCAATAACTACAAAAGGAGCATAAGCTAACACTTCGTTATTTCGTTGATTTAAGCCTTCATCAATAAAAGGTTTCATTAATTGAATAAATAAAGCATCCATACCCGAGTAGCCGATCATTCCAATAATAGCAACGAAGGCAACGCTTTTATAATCACCGACGTAAGAAATCAACCGCTTATAGATTTGTGTAGTACTTTGACTCATATTACTCTCGTTATACAATTTCAGCCCTTATTGTATCCTTCAAACAGCCAAAACTAAACGTCAATCTTCTATAAACCAATAACTTTCGTGTTTGCGAGCCGTTGTCACTTCAAAGCCATCTTTATATATACTCACAGTAATTTGCCCATCACGTGCAGTCACATATTGTTTAGCATTTATTGCTTTGTAGCGCGAAACCACGCTTTCACTAGGAAATTGCCACTGTCCTTCAAAGGCTGTTGAGTGAATAACGGTGTGCGGATTAACATGGTCGATAAATTCCAGGCTAGAAGACGTATCACTGCCGTGATGAGGGCTTAAAATCACATCGGCTTGCAATGATTGAGTTTTAATAAGGCTCAGCTCACGCGCTTTAGAAATGTCACCCGTTAATAGCATCGTAAATTGTGGCGATTTAACTAATAACACACAGGAGTTATCGTTTTCATTATCATATTTATCACTCGAAAAACTACTGATATGCAAGTCATTAAAGTTATAGTCCAAAGAGTTACATCGCGTGGTAATGCCATGTGGATGAAACCGTTTAAAGCTATGACCAAACCCCGCTTTAATAAAATGCGCTGCCCCTCCTGCATGATCATTATCTTGATGGCTTATTATGGAATCACTAACAGTTAAATTGTGGGCTTTTAAATACGGAATTAACACACTGTATGTACGGCTAAATCGGTTGAAGTAGCTAGGTCCAAAGTCATAAACCAATGCTTGATTATCTTTTTCAAGTAATGTCATTAGCCCGTGCCCCACATCAAACACATGTAACTGCCAAAGCGGTTTAGGTAAAAACATGTAATCCACCAAGGCAACACACAAGGGAATAATTGCCAAGCGTTTAAACGGGCTAAACCACGCTATTAAAATAAATATATAAGCCGCAATTAAATACAGCGTGCTTGGTTTCGCTATATCTAACCACCTGTATTGCCAAGGTATAGTATCCATATAATCAAGTAAAATGCGCAGCATATTATCGAACAACACTATAACAGGCGTTATATCTACCACCGTACTAATAATCGTAATTAGTAGCAAACATGGCATAATTACTACGCTTAATAATGGAATGGCTACTAGGTTAATAATAAGCCCTACAATACTTACACCGCTAAAATAAATAAGGGTAATAGGCATAAGCGCAATAAACAAAGCAACCTGAATAATACACAGCGCCAATAGCACGTTAAGCCAATTATATTTCGTTTTAGGAAGTCGTTTTATAACTAGATAAATAATTGCTACAGCAATAAAAGAAAAATATAACCCGGGGTTTAAAACATTAAAGGGGTTAATAAGTAATACCGCGACCAGGGCATATAATATGCTTCTCCATCTTAATGGCTGTTTAGCCACAAAGTACAGCACCCAAGCGCATGTTAACATTATAAAAGCGCGAGTGGCTGAGAGTAAAAAATCACTTAAATACACATAAATAAATGCTGCAAACCAACCGGTAAAACTATAAAAAAATGTTAAGTTGATGGACTGTGCTACTCTAACTTTCAAAATGTATGCTGTGTACTTACATAATAAATAAAAACAGCTGAATATAAGCCCTATATGTAACCCTGAAATCGCTAATAAATGGCTCAAGCCTAAGCTTTGCATTGTTTGCTTATTTTCAAAGGACATAAGGGACTTGTCACCACTTAATAGCGCATAATAAAGCCAGTTAAGTGATGTTTTTTGAAATGTGCGTTTTAAAAATTCTCTATACTTAATAATTATTGAAGGGGAAGCCCCATGCGAAATACTGATTTGTTTATTCAGTACTTTCCCTTTAAATAGTATGCGCTGTTTAAATGCATGCACGTTGTTATCAAACACGTTGAAATTTTTTATTGTTCTAAATTCTTTCAACACTATTGCTGCATCAAAGGTATCACCGTGCTTAATGAGTTGCTCAGAATCGACACTTAACATCGCTTTTGGCGCTTTAAATTTATGTATTTCATCCCCATTAAGCTTTAATAACGTTGCTTTTATATACTGTGGTTGCTTTGCTGAGATGACTTCATCAACATAGATTGTGGCTGGATAAGCGTAGTTATTTTCAACATTTGGCAACTTATAGTTATAAAACAGGTAAAAGTGCACAACAATGCAGCAAATAGCTAAAATAAACCCTAACAAAACATTTAAAAACGGCTTAAAATAGGCGCTCGCAATAAGGACAGATATTGTGATGACTGTAAACTCAAGGGTTTGATAATAAAATACGGTTGAAATACAGCCAATTACAAATCCAAGACTAATCCACACTGAAGTAAATGGTTGCTTGAAATGCCTAAGAAAACGATTCAACGATTTTTACCTGATCCTAATAAAATTAGGCATCATAAAACACTTAGAATATTCGGCCGCCTATTACAAGACGCCAATCTATGGCATTTGAACAGACGCTCTGCAAGAGGCGCATTTGCAGTAGGTTTATTTTTTGCGTTCATCCCTGTTCCTTTTCAGATGGTTTTAGCAGCCGCAGCAGCTATCGTTTTTAGAGTAAACTTACCTATTTCTGTTGCATTAGTATGGCTTACCAACCCACTAACAATGCCGCCAATATTTTATGGCTCATACCTTGTAGGTACGCTCGTTTTAAACCAACCAGAGCAGCATTTTGCATTTGAAGCCAGTTGGGCATGGTTTTTAGAAAGCCTTTCTACCATAGGCCCTGCATTTTTAATTGGCTCATTGGTCTGTGCTTCTATCGCTTCTGTTATTGCTTATTTTAGTATTGATATTATTTGGCGCCGCTCTGTACGAAAAGCATGGCTTGCGCGTAATCAGTAAATTATAGCCGAAAAAAAACCAACTTTTATAAGTTGGTTTTTTTATCGACAGGCTTAAGCTTAAAATCTAAATACTCTTCGTAAGCCAAAAAGCGGTAACAACAGTAGTGTATACCATGGGAAGCTTGCAGAGCTTCTTTCATAAAGCTCTTCTTCAATAGCGGCACAGTCTTCTACTTCGCCATCAATAGGTGTAAGTTTTACTGCAACAGCAACACTTTCGTACTCGATATTACCTTCAAGATCAGTTTCTACATTACCAAAGGTATCGCGCTTTTCAACGGTTTTAGTAGCTACACCAAAGATTTCATTATCTTCATTAATAACCTTTGCTTCTGCCATCGTGTAGGCGTAGTCTGTTTCACCATCTGTTTCGTAACAAGGGAGCAAATCATTTAGGTTGGTAATCTTATCGTCACCAATTTTATAGATAAACGCTTCTTTACGGCGGCTGTTTTCAGATGTACCCACTTCGCCTTCACCAACAACATACCCTTGGTTATTAATGTCATTACCATAAGCACTTGAGCTATTAAAGTAACCAGTAGGGAAAACGGTATTGCCCGTACTTATATCATGATAGAAAAACTGATCACGAAGTGTGGTTTCAATGCGTTTTGATGCATAACCAACAATTATATCGTTGTCGTTTACTGCAAGTGCTTTACCTGAAAGCCAATCGTCTTCTTGGTCTATAAAATTAAACACGTCACCATTTTTAAAATACACAGGCATTGTTAAAATCGTGTCGTCATTTTTATAGTAGCGAGCATTAGACGAACCTACAATTGTGCCATTGTTATTAAGTGCAAGCGCAGTGCTTGTAAAGGCAAAATCGTCATCATCTTCTGGCGTTAAGGCCAAACCCAGTATTTCAGTAGAAGTGATATTAAATGCTTCATCAAGCTCCCACTTTACCGCACGCTCATCAAATACGCCTGTAGTAACACTCGAATTTAATAATTGTACACATGTAGAGGTTGGTTCGTCTTCGTTATCACAGTTATCTTCAATGTTATCAAGACGATCTTCAGGAATACCTGTAGAAACATAGCCAACTACCGTATAGCCGTCGTTTGTTTTTATAATATCGTTAGCGCGGCTAGTACCGCCGTAATCGTCAAAATCAGGAACTAGCTCAACCTTTTGCGTGCCATCTTCAGAAATAACAATACCGCGTTCTATAAAGTCATGAGTAAACCATGTTTCTTCTTCATCTTCACCATCTGGGGTAAATGAAACTTTATCGTATGGTGCTGCACTCCAGCCAACACTCACGCCATCTTCGCTTACCGCGTTATAAAAGTTACTAATAGAACGTGTTAAACCATCGTAATCAACCGACTCTTCGTCAAATAAAACTTGCTCAGTAACAATGCCATCGTCAAATTTAATACCCACTACCGCACTTAGTTTTTGGTATTCAAAATCAGTGGGCCTGCCAGCTAAAAAGCTGACCATAAATGAATGTGCATCGGCGTTATTAAAAACAGCATCGTTATTTTCTATATCATCAAGTGTAAACGTGATTTCTTTATCACTTAATTCAAAATTGTACTCTTCACTGTCGTATGCATTTTCAATCACGCTTTCGGTAAAGTCGATATAGCTTATGTCGATTGGTAAATTATACAATCCGTTGGCAGTACCAATAATGTGCCCGCTTTCGCTTACGTCAGTTACGTAAGAATGTTTAGCGCCGTCAAGAGTACCTAGTTCTGTTAATTCATAGGTTGCACTTAATGCAGATGTACTCAATGTCGCTAAAATACTGGCAGCGAGTAATTTATATTTCATTTTAATCCTTACTACTGATTCTGTAATTCTTCAAGTTCTTCCCAGCGCTCAAACGCGGCTTCAAGGTCAGACTCAAGTTTTGCTAAATGGTTCAATGCATTAGTGGTAACGTCACTATCTTGTTTGAAAAAGTCAGGATCGCTCACTACAGCTTGCTGCGCTTCTACAGCGGCTTCAAGTTGTTCCATTTTATTGGGTAGTTGCTCTAATTCAAGTTTTAATTTGTAAGAAAGCTTAGTGCTTTTGTTTTCAGGTTTTTTAACAGAAACAGGCGCAGGTTTTACGTCTTTTTTTGGTGCTTGCTGCTGTTTTTCTTGCTCGGCTAAATAACTTAAATAAGCTTGGTAATCGGTATACCCCCCCACCATATCAGTTATTTTACCATCCCCTTCAAACGCCCATACACTGCTACATGTATTATCAATAAACTCACGGTCATGGCTTACTATAAGCACAGTTCCTTGATACTGATTAATAATTTCTTCAAGTAACTCTAATGTTTCAATATCCAAATCATTGGTTGGCTCATCGAGTACTAAAATATTGGAAGGTTTTAAAAATAATTTCGCGAGTAAAAGTCTATTTTTTTCACCACCAGAGAGTGCTTTTACAGGTGTACGTGCACGTGCCGGTGGAAATAAAAAGTCTTGCAGGTAACCTAGTACATGACGAGAACGCCCGCCCATCATTACCTCTTGTTTACCCTCGGCAACATTATCTTGAACAGTAGCCTCTTCATCAAGCTTTTGTCTGTATTGGTCAAAGTAAGCAAATTCAAGGTTCACCCCTTGCTTAACATGCCCACTATCAGCTTCTAACTCACCAAACAGCAGCTTAAGTAGTGTTGTTTTACCAATACCATTTGGGCCGACTAAACCAATGCGATCTCCCCGCATAACAAGGGTAGAGAAATCATCAGCAATTACTTTATCTTTAAATGCATGACTCAAGTGCTTTGCTTCAAATACTAACTTGCCTGATCTGTCTGCCGTTTCAATATTAAAATCAGTTTTACCTACTTGCTCTACGCGGGCTTTGCGTTCAACACGTAACTGTTTTAGTTCACGTACACGGCCTTCGTTGCGTGTACGACGCGCTTTAACCCCTTGACGGATCCATGCTTCTTCTTCAGCTAAGCGTTTATCAAAAAGCGCATTTTGTGTTTCTTCTACTTTTAAGTCGTGCGCTTTTTGTTCAAGGTAGGTTGCGTAATCACCTGGGTAAGATATAAGTTTACCGCGGTCTAAATCTAAAATACGCGTTGCAACAGCACGAATAAACGCACGGTCATGAGATATAAATACAATACCGCCTTTAAACTCTTTTAAAAACTGCTCTAACCATTTAACGCTGTCTACGTCTAAATGGTTAGTTGGCTCATCGAGCAACAGTAAATCAGGCTCGCTGACTAATGCCCGAGCTAAAGCAACTTTACGCAACCACCCACCCGATAGTGATTCTAACTTAGCATCTGGGCTAAGCTCTAAACGCGTTAATACTAGTTGAATTCGCGAATCAAAGCGCCAACCGTCACACGCTTCTAATTCGTTAGATAATCGCTCAAGTTTATTTAGTAATTTGTCGGTACAATCAGTTTGTAGTTGCGTGCTCACATGATGATAATCAATTAATAAATTGGCTATATCAGGCATGCCTTGCGCTACGTAATCAAATACTGAGCCGTTTGCCCCTTTAGGTGGATCTTGCTCTAAACGAGAGATTTTAATGCCACCTAATTGGTTAATTTCGCCATCATCTAAAATTACTTGGCCATCAAGTACTTTTAAAAGTGTTGATTTACCTGCGCCGTTTCGCCCTACAATACAGACGCGCTCGCCACTTTCAATAACCGCATCGGCATTATCTAATAGTGGGTGGGTGCCATAAGCTAACTGCGCTTTTTGTATTCTTATTAAATCCATAAATACTGCTCTTTTATTCTTGCGCTAAAAATTCATGCACTGTTTGTGCATCAAACGGCCAATACAAAAGTTGGCCAGTTTTGCTCTCAAATACAGGAATACTTAACTGAAAACGCGCTAATAATTGCTCATCAGTCATAATATCGGTTAATTGAAGTGTGTTTTTATTACCTAAAACTGATAATAAAACCTGCTCCGCTTGCTCACATAAATGACAGCCATCAGTGTGGTACAAAACATAACTAGCCATGGGTAATCAACCAGCTGTTGTGTATTTTTTTATTACGTTTGAAGTCAGGTGATAACGTTTTGTCTGAAATATTTTCAGCTTTTAACCCCAAGCCCATTAAACCCACTTCATCCATTACAAAACCACGTTTGTTATTAGAAAAAATTAATGTACCCGACGGGCTCAAGATTTTTTTAACCCAAGTAAGTAATTTAATATGATCGGTTTGCACATCAAACGCATCTTTCATTCGTTTAGAATTAGAAAACGTTGGGGGATCTAAAAATATTAAATCGTATTGGCCTTGAGCGTATTCTAGCCATTTTAAACAATCAGCCTGCTCAAAACGGTAACGGGTATTGCTAATATCATTTAACGCAAAGTTATCTTGGCCCCACTTGAGGTAGGTTTTTGATAAATCAACAGTGGTAATTGCTTTTGCACCACCAAGTGCCGCGTGCACAGAGGCTGTACCAGTGTACGCAAATAAGTTTAAAAAGCGTTTGTCTTTTGCATTTTGCTGAATATAACGACGCGCTAAACGATGGTCTAAAAATAGCCCTGTATCAAGATAATCAAACAAGTTTACTTTAAACTTAGCGCCAAACTCTTCCACCACCATAGTACGGTTTTGTTTAGCCATTGGGGTATACTGCTCTTCCCCTTTTTGTTTTTTACGCACTTTAACGGCTATGTTTTCAGGCGCAATGTTTAGCTGCTGTGCAGTTAAGCTAATCACATCTTGAAGACGCTTTTCTGATGTTTTTTCATCAATTTCTTTCGGAGCTGCGTATTCAAAAATAACAGCAGAGTCGCCATAAATATCAACCGCTACGTTGTACTCAGGAATATCAGCATCATAAACGCGATAAGCTTGTACTTCGTTTTGTTTAAGCCAATTTTTGAGGCTCTGCTTATTCTTTTTTAGACGATTAGCAAACGACATCGAGCCTTCAAAATTAAGCGCCGGTTTGTCGTCACTTGTCAGGCTTACTTGTTTATCATCTAACTGATATAAATTTAGTTCTACATCTAATGGGCCATTTTTAAATTTATAACGCTTTTGTTTAACCAGTTTTAACAGCTTAAATAGGCTTTCATCCATGCCTAGTAACGCAAGCTTCCAATGATTAAAGTGCTTTTTAAAACCCACGCCCATGCTGCGGTGTAAATTTACCAGCTCGGCCATAGAACCAATACGCTCACCGTACGGTAAGTTAGAAATTACTACGCCAGGTAATTTAGCGACAGAGGTAAGCTTAGTCGCATCACTTTGCTTAAACTTAATAACATTACCCAGCTCTGCTCGCTCAGCATTGGCAATGGCTTTATCAAGAACTTGCGCATCGTAATCATGGCCAATTAACCACAATTTAGGATCGGTAATTTGTGCAATTAATTCCTCACGCAGTTGTTTAAATTTAGCCGCTCTAAAACTTGGTAAACGCTCAAAGGCAAACCCTTCTCTAAATAAACCAGGTGCTTCATTGCGAGCCATGCCCGCCGCTTCTATTAAAATAGTGCCGGCACCACAACATGGGTCAAATAAAGGTTGATTTACATTTTCAAGCCAACCACTGCGTTTAATAATCGCTGCCGCTAAATGCTCTTTAATTGGGGCTTTACCTTGGCCTTGGCGATAACCACGCTCGGATAAACGAGGACCCGAGTAATCAATATACAGAGCAACACCATGACGGTTTAAACGCGCAACAACACGCACGTTGGCATCTTGCTTATCCACATTTGGGCGCTGTTCGTATAAATCATTAAAATAGTCAACAATTGCATCTTTAATTACCAAGCCTGAGAACTGGGTATTTTTTAAAGCGTCGTTGGTACCAGTAAAATCAACAGCAAATGTTTGTGTTGGTCCAAACCATTCTTGCCATGGCTGAAATCGAGCAAATTTATACAGGCTATCTTTATCATTAACGCCTTCTTTTTCTTCAATAAGCATCAGCACACGTGTTGCATAACGAGTTGATAGACAAACCTTTTGCGCCAATGTTGAATCTGCCTCAAAGCGAACAGAACCCACAGTTTGTTTAGACACAGCAGCGCCTAGTTCTGTTAGTTCATCAACAAGTAAATTTTCGATTCCGATAGAAGTAAGTGCGATAAATTGCAAAGTAATAACCCTTAATAGCTAATTGCGCAGGATTATAACATAGGTTGGCTGACAAACACTTGATAAACGCAGCTCGATTTATAAATTAGCTAAGCTGATTTACTCTGGTATTGCTCAAGTAATAGAGGGTGAACGCGGTTGTTTAAAACGCGGATAACTTCAAATTGCTCAAGAGACAAATTATCATCAAGTTTGAATGTTTCGTTAAGGTTTAGGCAAATTGACGCATCAGGGCAATGTTCAACAATTAAAAACTCACCGGTTTGTGCTTTTGAGGTAAGTTTAACGATGGCTTCTGTACTTGGCTGGGTGCCAGTGTACTCTTCAAAAAACCAACTTTTAGCCAGAACCGGTTTTAAGTGAAATTTTACAGCAGTGGCATTGAGCGCAATTTGGCAAATTTGTGCAGGCTTATACAGCTCAAAACCATCTAAGTAATTGTATACTTGCTCATAAAAAGCAGCATCTTCTAAGCTAAAACGCGGGTTTTCAAATACACAGTCGGTGAGTTGTCTTAATTTATACGGTGTGCATAGTTGCATATCGTCATTTAAATCAAGTAGTAAGCGGTTTTTATTTGCACATGCAATCCACTGCCATTGTTTTGTTGCTTGTAACATTTGCCTCCTCCTTGTTTAAAAATTTATTTTTAATTAAGACATTAATATTAGATTATAACGGCTTTTGACCATTTTTAAAACATTTGTTTAGAACATTTATTGAACGATCAAAAGCTTACATAACTGATCCTTATAAGGAATCAACGATTGATTTTACCAATTGTGGCCCTTTGTAGATGAACCCAGTATAAACCTGCACTAAATTTGCGCCTGCATTTAGCTTTTCTTGAGCGGATTTCGCATCATCAATACCACCTACACCAATAATTGGCAATTTACCTTGTGTTAAACGCTTAAGTTCGCTAACTACCTGCGTAGAGCGCCCTCTTACCGGGCTGCCAGATAAACCACCGGCCTCATCGGCGTATTGCTGACCCATTACTGCACTGCGTTCAAGCGTAGTATTTGTGGCAATAACACCATCAATTTTATTATTTAAAAGTGACTCGCTTACCTGCTCAATTTGTATTTCATCAAGATCTGGCGCTATTTTAACCAGCATAGGTACTTGCTTATTATGTTTGGCAATTAAATCGAGCTGCTCATTTTTTAAACTTTGCAATAGATCATCAAGTGCAGTGCCATATTGTAAATCACGCAGACCTGGCGTATTAGGAGAGGATATATTGACAGTAATATACGAAGCATGCTCAAACACTTTACGCATACAATGAATGTAGTCGTCTTTGCCTTGCTCATTTGGAGTATCTTTATTTTTACCAATATTAATACCTAAAATACCGGTGTATTTAGCATTTTTTACGTTATTAACTAAATTATCAACCCCTTTGTTATTAAAGCCCATTCGGTTAATAATGGCATTTGACTGAGGTAACCTAAAAATACGCGGCTTATCATTGCCTGCTTGCGGGCGCGGGGTGACCGTGCCTACTTCTACAAAACCAAAACCCATTTGGCTAAAGGCATCAATACATTCAGCGTTTTTATCTAAACCTGCAGCTAAACCTACAGGGTTTTTAAACTCAAGGCCTAAAAAGTTGACTGGTTTATCTTGTAATTGTTGAGACCAAGCTGCGTTTAAAGGGGTGTGAGCAAAACGGCGTAAGTTATTAAGTGCAAACTCATGTGCCCATTCAGCATCTCGGGTGAACATAAAACGGCGTGCTAGATCGTAAAACATGAATTGTTCCTCTTAAAATTACAGACAAAAAAATACCTCAGACTAGGCTGAGGTATTGTATAACAATTTTAACAATTAACTGATTATTTACTGAATAAATAACCCATTAAAGCTAAATTATTTTCCTGAAGTATCACAGTTGTGGCTTAACAACATCAATTCGCGCAGTGCAACTGAGAACTTAGCAAAGTCATGGCTTTGTGACGTTTTAAACTCAGCTAACATTTGCTTCCAACGCTGTAACAATAGATCTTGGCTTGCCATCCACTGATCAATTTGATTATCAACATCGTTTTCGTCACCTTCAAAGCTGTTTAGCACAACATGAGAAAGTGTACGTTGTTGCCAATCAAGCTCTTCACGATACGACGCTCGAGCTAGTGCTTGCCAATGGTTAGAGACAGGCTGATTAGTAATTTGGTCTAAGAACCAGTGTAAGCCCATACGCGAGCCAAGTTTAAAGTAGGTATTAGATACCATCGCCACGCTGCGGCCTGAATTATGCGCTATTTCAGCAATATCCATAACAGAAAACAGGCTAGAAAGGTCAATAATACGCTTAGCAATTTGCTTAGGCACACCTTTCTCTGCTAGCTCGTTAACCTTACCCGCAAGGCATTCGTGCTCTTTATCTTGCATGTACGTATTTAAGTTTTCGCTTAAATCTTTAAACGTAGGTGCAAAGAACTCGATTGCTTGTTCAATTGTTTGTGATTTATTACGATGACGTAAGAACCAGCGTGTTGCACGGCGAACAGTACGACGTAGTTGGTACAACATTTCTGTTTGAACTGCAGCTGGGATTTTATTATCTAGCGCGCTGATTGATGACCAGGTTTCACGCATTTCAAAAATCTCACTCGCAATTGAGTAACACATAGCGATTTCAGCTTCGTTAGCACCGGTCTCCTCGTTCATGCGTACCATGAAATTTAAGCCCATGTCATTAACGATATTGTTCGCCAGTTTTGTTGCAATGATTTCTTTGCGCAGTGGGTGGTTATCCATCGCGTCGTTAAATTTTTCACGTAGTGGACGCGGGAAAGACTTAACTAGTAGCTGACGGTAATAAGGGTTTTCAGTAATTTCATCTGTCACTAAAGACTCTTTAAGCACCATTTTTGCGTACGAAACTAATACAGAAAGCTCTGGACGTGTTAAGTCTTTACCTGCTGCAGCGCGCTCTGCCAACTCTTCATCAGTTGGTAAAAACTCAATTGCACGGTTTAGCTTGCCTTCTTTTTCAAGGGCATGAATAAAGCGGATCTTTTCTTTAAGCGTTGATGCACCTTTAGACTGTGTAATCGACAATGTATGTGTTTGACGGTAACAATCTTTAAGTACAAGCTCAGATACTTCGTCGGTCATAGAGTAAAGTAACTCGTCACGTTGTTTACGTGTTAAATCACCTTCTGAAACTAAGCCGTTAAGTAAAATTTTAATATTTACTTCGTTATCTGAACACGCAACACCGCCTACGTTATCAATAAAGTCGGTATTTACACGCCCGCCTTTGGCTGCAAACTCGATACGCCCTAATTGGGTTGCACCTAAGTTACCACCCTCACCTAAAATTTTAGCGCCAAGGTCTTTACCGTTTATGCGCAGCGCATCGTTTGCCCGATCGCCTACATCAGCGTCTGTTTCGTGGCTGTTTTTAATGTAAGTACCAATACCACCGTTCCACAGTAAATCAAATTCCATCATTAATGAGGCTTTGATTAACTCGTTCGGTGTCATGCTTGCTTTTTTAGTACCCAACATTTTTTTCATTTCTGGGCTTAAAGAAATCGACTTAGCTGCGCGCGAGAAAATCCCACCACCCGCTGAAATCAGATCTTTATTGTAATCTTCCCATGATGAACGTGGCAGATTAAACAAGCGCTCACGTTCTGGGTAAGACGTTGCTGCATCTGGTGTTGGATCTACAAATATATGCATGTGGTTAAACGCAACTTGCAAGCGAATGTGCTTAGACAATAACATGCCATTACCAAATACGTCACCGGCCATATCACCAATAGCAACCACAGTGAAATCGGTAGTTTGACAGTCAATATCCATTTCACGGAAATGACGTTTAACAGACTCCCATGCACCTTTTGCTGTTATGCCCATTTTCTTATGGTCATAACCTACTGAACCACCTGATGCAAACGCATCACCTAGCCAGAAGTTGTATTCGTTTGCAATACCGTTAGCAATATCAGAGAAGGTAGCTGTGCCTTTATCGGCTGCAACTACTAGGTATGGGTCGTCTTCATCGTGACGTGTTACATTAGCTGGCGGTACAATTTCACCTCGCTCAATGTTATCGGTAATGTCTAATAAACCACGGATGAAAATTTTGTAACACTCTTGACCTTCTTTAATAAAGGCTTCGCGCTCACTTGGTAGTTGCTTACATACAAAACCACCTTTAGAACCTACAGGAACAATTACAGTGTTCTTAACTTGTTGCGCTTTTACTAAGCCCAATACCTCAGTACGGAAATCTTCACGGCGGTCTGACCAACGAAGACCACCACGCGCAACTTTACCACCACGTAAATGCACACCTTCTACACGCGGAGAGTATACAAAAATCTCAAATGCTGGCAGCGGAAGCGGCATATCAGGAATTAAGCTAGGCTGTACTTTAAACGACACGTAAGATTTAAACTGACCTGATTCATCTTTTTGGAAGTAGTTTGTACGCAGTGTTGCCACAATCATATCTACGTATAAACGTATAATACGGTCATCATCAAGGTTCGCTACGTTTTCAAGCTCTAAGTAAATTTGTGCACTTAATTTCTCAAGTGTTTTAGGGCTTGCAGGGCTTTTTACTGAGAATTTTTTAGCAAATAAGTTAACTATTTGCGCAGCAATATGCGGGTAGTTTGCAAACGTGCTCTCAATGTAGGTCTGTGAGAAAGTAACCCCAATTTGGCGCATATATTTTGCATAGGCACGTAATATAGAGGCTTCACGACCTGTTAAACCACCCATTAATACTAAGCGGTTAAAGCCGTCGTTTTCAAGGCGGTTGCCCCATACATTAGTTAATGCAGCGCGAAAACGAGCAGAAATCTTATCAAAGTCGGCCATCCCTTTGCTGTCAATCAGCATAGAGAAATCCATGATCCAATTGATACGACCATCACTTGTTTTAACAGAATATGGCGTTTCACCTACAACGCGTAAACCAAAGTTCTCTAGCATTGGCATAACATCAGATAAGTGAATTGGCTCATCTTTATGGAACAAGCTTAGGCGTACAATATTGCTGTTAGCTTCTTCTTGCGGACGGTAGAACAGCATTTCTAGTTTGTTCTCGTCGTTTAACAATTCTAGTTTTTCAATATCGACAACCGCAGCACTCGGTAGTACTTCATCTTTGTAAGAGCGTGCAAACGCGTTGCAATATTTACGATTTAGCTCATTACCGCGGGCTTCCCCTGCTGACTCTAACAGTGCAGATTGTAATTTATCTTCCCATGTACGAGCAGCTTCTACTAGGTTGTTTTCGATGTCTTTCACGTTATATTCGATATTGTTATCGGTCACACGAACGGTGTAATGTGTACGCGCCAGTGTTGACTCAGAGAAATAGGTAGTAAATTCGACTTTTTCGTCAGAATTAAAGGCGTTAGCTAAAATGTCTTGTGTTTCTCGGCGCAGCGCTGTGTTGTATCGCTCACGTGGCACATACACCATGCAAGAGAAGAAACGTCCATAGGCATCTTTGCGAACAAATAAGCGACACATGTCACGTTCTTGTATTTGTAAAACACCCATTGCAACTTCAAGTAACTCGCTCTCGCGAGCTTGAACTAATTCATCACGTGGGTAAGTTTCTAAAATATTTAGTACCGCTTTGTACGCATGTGTTCCTTTAGCAAAGTCACACATATCCATAATACGGTTAATTTTAGTTTTTAGAACTGGCACATCTGCTGCGCTGTTGTTGTAAAAACTTGATGAGAACAAACCAATAAAGCGGTCTTCACCGACTACATTACCTTCGTCATCAAAGCGTTTAATACCAACGTAGTCAATGTACGCTGGGCGATGCACGCGAGATACAGAGTTAGTTTTCGTTAACACCAATAAATTGCTGCTTAGTGCTTCTTGACGGGCAAATTCTGGTAATTCAGACAATAAACGTGTGTGCTCATCTGTTGAGTTTTTCATCAAACCAAGGCTTGTGTCCATTTTACCTTTTAATTGGTAATCACCTTGCACTGGTGTTAATTCATACTCGCGATAACCCATTAATGTAAAGTTATCTTTAGCTAGCCAGTCTAAAAATTCAACGGCTTCAGATACTTCGTTTTTATTTTTATTGTGCTTACGTTTAGGTACTTCTTGAGTAACTGACACAAGCTTTTCGCGAATTGGCTGCCAATCATCTACTGCAATAGAGACATCAACTAACACAGATTCTAATTCTTTTTTAAATGATGAAATAACAGACGCGTCTGTTTGACGGTCAATTTCGATAAAGAATACTGTTTTAGTCGAGGTAGATTCTTGCTCTGCTTTTAAATTTGACAAGCCAGAAATTTTAGCGTTTTTGTCACGCTGAATTTTAAGTGGGCTGTGAAGTAACAAGTGAGAAGCTATATTTTCACGGGTCATAGCCATACGAACAGAATCAACTAAGAAAGGCATATCTTTAGCGATGATTTCTACAATTGTATGCGATGACTGCCAGCCATCTTTTGCTACTTCAGGGTTGAAAACGCGAATTACTGCGTCGTCCGTGGTGTTTTTTTCTAGTGCATTCCAAAGGCTGAGTGCAGCACCGTATAAGTCACTGTCATTGCGATTTGCCAAATCCTCTTTAGACATGTTGCTGTACAAGGCTTTGGCGAATTTCTCAACGAGTAACACATTATCAGCGTGAACTTTTTTCTGGATAAGCTTACAGACATTATCTAGGATAACCGAGGCTTGGCCTTCATTTCGTGTCATTGTATGTTCCTTAATCTATTACTGCTTTTAGTTAAGCAGAATATTTGTACAGCCATTTATTAGCGTGGAGTCAGTTAAATTCTAACCCTTTTAGCGCTAATAAACAGCCTTTTCGATGAAAACATTTTAAGCATTTCAGCTATTTGGTCATCTATTCACAAAATATAGATATAAATGACCATTACTGGTCATTTAGGAGCACAATTATTCACTTTATTTTTTCTGGTCGGTCCACAGTAAGCTACCTATCGCAGGTAAAAGCAGCACTGCACCTAACATATTTACTAAAAACATGAAGGTAAGTAGTATTCCCATATCTACTTGAAACTTAAGATCAGAGAATATCCACGTGCTTACACCTATCGCAAGCGTAATACCGGTAAATAATACTGCACTACCACGCTCAACAAGCGCGTTACGGTAAGCCACACTAAGCGGTACATTTTGCTTAAGCTGCCCCATCATAGATGACAAAATGTAAATGCCGTAATCAACCCCAATACCTACACCAAGCGCTATAACAGGCAATGTAGACACGGTTAGACCAATTTCAAGCTGTACCATCAAGGCTTGCGCGAGTGTTGATACAATATAAAGCGGTAATACCACAGCAATTGTTGCTTTAACACTTCTAAAACTCATTAAACATAACACTATTACGGCGCCGTAAACGTAAAGCATCATCGGAATTTGCGCAGCAGATACCGACTCATTTGTAGCAGCCATTACCCCAACAGGGCCCGAAGCTAATTTAAAGGCAAGCTTATCTGTGCCCTCTTCTTGTGCAAATTGCTTAACACTTTGAATTACAGTATCGATAGTTTGCGCTTTGTGATCATCTAAAAAGATAATCACCGGCATAACAGAACAATCACCATTAAGTAAACCGGTGCTGGTTTCTACTCGTGCGGTAGATTGTACTAAACTTGCCGAATTACGCGGCAAGCTTTGCCATTTTAAGTTACCTTCGTTGTAACCTGCATTCACCGACTGCGCGACCGAGCTTAAACTAACCGCCGATTGCACCCCAGCTACATTTTCTACTTTGTATTGAAAACGACTAATACGCTCCATTACATCGTGCTCTGTACATGCTGCTGGGTAAGCTTCAACAATCACTTTTAAAATATCTGACGAAATAGTGTATTTGTCCGATATTAAAAATGTGTCTTGGTTATAACGCGCATCTTGATGCAATGAAGGCGCACCTGCGTGTAAATCACCAATACGCATTTTATCTGCTTGCCAGTAACCTAATGCAAATAAAACTAACGTAAAGCCGATGATCACTTTAGCGGTTTTAGGGTCTGTTGCCTTAACTAATAAATTACGAATTGCATCAAGCATATTTGGTTTTTGAGCATCACCAGCTTGAATATGCACTGTATTTGCAAAGTTTAAGTACGATGCCCACACAGGTAGTAAAATTAAATTAGTAAATATAATTACAGCCACACCTAAACTGGCCGTTATAGCAAGTTCACGAATAATACCAATATCTATGGTAAGGAGTGTTAAAAAGCCAACTGTGTCAGAAAGAAGCGCAATACCACCTGGCACTAATAACGCTCTAAAGCTTGATTGACAACAAACACGCGTACTTTTACCTTCGCCTACTTTTTTGCCAATCGCGTTTATCATTTGCACGCCATGGCTTACACCAATCGCAAACACTAAAAATGGGACCAAAATAGACATAGGATCAAGGCCAAACCCTAAGCTTGAAAGTAAACCCATTTGCCAAATTACGGCAATAATAGAACAGGCAATTGGTAAAATAGTGAGCTTAAGGCTGCCACAAAATAACCAAACCATAATAAATGTAAATGCAATTGCGATTGCAAAGAACAGCACAACACCTTTAGCACCTTGTGCTATATCTCCTGCCATTTTTGCAAAGCCAATAATATGAATGCTCACTTTGTCTGTACTTAGTGGCTCTCTTAGTTGGCTTTCGAGTTTTTCAGCAAAAGCGAGTGTATCTAACTTTTGCTGTGTTTGCGGATCGGTCTCTAATAGCTGTGCTGTCACCATGGCACATGAGTAGTCGCTGGCAATCATACGCCCTACTACTTTTGCTTTTTCGATATTTTCTTTAACGATGCCTAAGCCGCGTGCATCAGCTTTAAAGTTTGCAGGTATAATTGGACCACCTGCAAAGCCATCTTCTACCACTTCAACAAAACGAGCACTTGGCGCAAAAATTGAGTTAACTAAAGGGCGATTTACACCAGGAATAAAATAAAGCTGATCGTGTACCGCTTTTAACTGAGTAAAAAACTCAGGGTTAAAAATATTACCGCTATCATCACACACCGATATTAAAATACTGTTAGCACCACCAAATTGCTTTTCATGCTTAGTGTACACTTTCATGTAGTCATGATTGAGCGGGATGTTTTTATTAAATGATGCGTCTAATTCAATATGGGTGGCTTTGTAGCCTAAAAAACATGTTATAAACGCAAATACGATTAACATGATTGTACGGTGTCTAAATACCGCTTTTTCTAAAAAATCTAAAAACGTATGCATTAAGGGGTCAACTCCTTCACTTTAATGCCATCTTCTGTTGCCATGACCAATTTATTATTAATTATTACGCCATCTAGTATCGCTTTGCCATCGGGACGTTGTTCATGAGTCAGTAAGCCATCTTTTAAATGAAAAATAACGCCACTGTTAGCAAGTAATAACCACTGCTCGTTATTATAATTTATGATGTTGTTTACTGTGGCTGTTTTCACATTTTCAAAATGTTGCCACTGCTGCTCGCCTTTACTTTTAGCAAACACATTACCTCGTAAACCTGCCACTATTTCTTGTTCGCTATCAGATGCAACGGCAAAAAAAGAGCCAGGATAAATCTCATCAAGGCGTTGCCAAGTGACGCCGTTATCTTGGCTGCGTGCCATTAGCCCCATTTCGCCAACCAACATTAAGCCATTATCTGTTTTTTCAATGCGATTAAAGTGCGGCAAAATAGAAGCGGTTTCAGCTTCGTAACCCTCAGGGTCATTTTCTTTTAAGCCGTTTAAATACTCTCTGTCTTCGCTAAATAATAAAGAGTCTAAAAAGCGTTTTTGCCAATGTTGTCCGCCATCGGTTGTTTGGTAAAACATCCCGTAAGCACCAACAGCAAAACCTGTTGTGTTATTTTCAAAATATATATCTAAGCAAGGCTTATCAAGCTCTGGCTTAGCTTGTTGTAACTGCCAATTTTGCCCGCCATCAGTGGTATTGATAATTGTGGCATCGTGCCCGCATGCCCAGCCGTTAGTCTCGGTGCTAAAATCGACGGCAGTTAACAAAACTTGCGTAGGTACACTTTGTGCCTGCTGCCACTTTTCACCATTAATGCTTTTTATAACAGTACCGTGTTTGCCAACTGCAACAAGGCCAGCGCCTGTATTTGTAATATCGGTGAGGAGAGTTTTATTTGCGTTAAGTGCGCTAATAGCTTGTAAAGGTGCATCTTGTGCAACACTTGCACCGCTTATAATCAGGCTGGCATATACCAAATACTTCATAAATTTTAATCGCCTTGAACTGAAGAAATGTTTGTCTTGTTTACTGAGGAAAAACCTGCGCGTCATAAAGACAAACGCGATGAGAAAGAAAAAGCAGCTAACGGGCTGTTAGCTGCATATTAGGATATTACCTACCTTCACGGCGCAATGCGCTTGAAGTGAACTCGTTATCGTTAAACGATTCTGAAAAATCGTACATTTTTTCTTGGTTATCTAAACCAATTGCTAAATAACGACGCGAATTTAAATCGTGATAAACTTCAAGTGTACTCCACTGCGTAGGTACTTCGTAGTAGTTAAGACCATAAGCCATAGCTACACGGTAAAGTTGGTCGCGATTATCATAAATATCGGTCACTTGTACTTGCCAGCTATCTTCGTCAATGTAAAACACCCGTTTTTTATAAATATGACGAGTATCATCTTTTAAGTTAGCTTCAACAACCCATACACGGTGCTTTTCATAGCGCGTATGTTCTGGGTTAATGTGCCCTGGTTTTAAAATATCATCGTACTCTAATTTATCACTGTGTAACTTGTAGCTATTGTACGGAATATATAGCTCTTGCTTACCTTTTAACGTCCAGTTATAACGGTTAGGTGAGCCATTAAACATATCAAAATCATCGGTAGTACGTAAGCTATCTGCCGCTGTACCTGGTGCGTCATATGCAACATTTGGTGCACGACGAACACGACGCTGACCTGAATTATATGTCCACGCTTGGCGAGGCGTTAAAATTTGATCCATGGTTTCGTGTACAAGTAGCGCTGTACCGGCAAGGCGTGCAGGCTCTGTCACCTTTTGTTTAAATTTAAACAAAATGTTTGAGTCTTGAAGCTCTGCAGGCGTCGCTTTAGGATCTGAATATTTAACCAATAGTTGTTCATCAAAGCCCACATAATTGTACGAACCCGATGCGGTGGGTGCAGCTTGTCCACCAAAACGCTCTATTGATTGTCCACGATAGCGTAATAAGTGATTCCAAATAGCCTCTAAGCCAGATTTAGGAATAGGAAATGGAATACCAATTGCGGTATTTTTTATTCCGTTGCCACCTTCAATAAGCTCAGCCGTTGCAGCAAACTCTTTTGTTGCATCGTATACAAACTGTGGATAAGAGGCAGAGCGGCGCGTTTCATAAACAGGCATTTTAAACGTATCTGGGTATGCTTCAAATAAAGCAATTTGACCAGGGCTTAAGTTAGCTTTGTATTTATCAAGGTTTGTTTTATCAATAGTAAACAACACTTTGTCCGCTGAGTAAGGGTCAATGTGGTGCATACCAGGCTCGTAACCTTCTGGTGCAGTTGTAATACCGCCATTCCACGCTGGAATAGACCCATCAGCATTGGCTGCTTTTTCTGCGCCAAACGGCGTTAAGTCTTGTCCTAAACGTGCAACTTCTTCAGCGCTCATTTTTGCCATTGCCGCTGAACTTAAAAACATGCTACACAAAGCGGTAGCGATGAGGGTAGGTTTTTTAATCATACTAATATTACCCCTAAATAGAATATTTTAAATTGAAAGAAACGTAGTCACGATCTGAGAAAGTATTGATATCGCCACCACCCCAAAATGAGTTGTAGCTCACATCAAGTGACCATGCATTTTGGTAATTAAAGTTCATCGTTACACCCAGCGATTTACGGTCTTCAATAAACAAGAACATAGGATCAGGTGTGTTACCGTTTACATCATGAGAAAATACAAATCGTGGAGAGAAGTTAATACCGTTGTAAAGGTTAAAGTAATCACCTTTAGCAATTAGGCGGTAACCCCAAGACGAGGCCGTAGCAAACGACTTTTCTTCTGGGCCATTAGAAAGGCCTAGTTGTAATGTTGTGTAGTCAGTAGTGCCTGGACCTGTGATCACACCGCTTCGACCTGTACCCGACACATTTAAACGCATTTCGTCGTAATCAGGCATATCATGAATTTTAACAGCGCCGACTTCGCCTACTACAGCCCAACTATCAGCACCTAATGACGGGCCAAATAAATGTGTTGCAGTAAATTGAATTTGTGATGTGTCGCGTTCAATATAACCTTGCGCAACTTCACCTGCAGCCACTGAGCTAACTGCATCACCAAAGCTCATTTGCGAAATACCCGCAAAGTCTGGGCGAATGCCAGCCAGTGCTAATTGTTCAGGCATGGCGGTGTAAAGTAGCTCTACATCGTCTATTTGTAATGGCTCATCTTGACGGTAGGCAAACTCACCCGCAAATGCGGTTTCGCCAATTGTGGTGTTAAAGCTTAAACCGTAAAGTTTAATATCTTCTGGGTATTCATTTTCGGCTTTAGAAAACGCGACGAGATCTGCTACGTTGTCATCAGTAATTTCGGTTGTTGCAATCATTGCTAAATCTTGTGCAATTGCAGCTTGTGAAAAGTTCGATACACGACCAGAAATAAGCGGACGACGACTGTGATAATTAACATGATATAAAGCGACCTCTGTGTCGTTCCACTCAGGTAAAAATACACCTAAACGTAAACCGTATTGACCGCCGTCATCTGGCTCTGTTTTACCGTTATCGCCTTTACCTTTAAGCGCCACTTTAGTGGGATGCGCTAGATACATATTTGCTAGTAGAGCTTGACCTTCAGCACTTGTTGGATCAATGCCCTGTGCAGCCGCTACCTGTGCAAAGTTAGTGTACAGGTTATTAAGGCTATCTGTTAAAAATGCCATATCAATATCAGGGTTTGAGGTAAAGCCTAACTGTACATTTTGTTGATAGCCGTTTTCTGCCGCAAAATCATTGGTAGAAAAATAAGTACCTGCGGCTGGCAGGCGTGTTTCATGCCATTGATACTGGTAAAAACCTTCTAGGGTAATATTTTCAGTAATACCTAATGACGCCCAAAGCATACCCACTGGAATAAATGCTTCTTTAAGCTCAGCACCCGGTGCTTTTAAGCGGTCAATGTCAACTGGGTTTACGTTAATACCATGAGAGATAAGCGTACTTTCACCCCAGTTAACGACTTGTTGGCCTAAACGAATTGAAAGTGGATTATTGCCATCATTTAAATCAAAGTTAGCCCAAACGTAAGCGTCTAATAAACGAATGTCGGCACAACTTTGCTCTTTTGTGTCGTCGTCATCACATGGATCTACGCCTTGTCCTGAGGTTGGGTTAACGTAGGCTCTATCACCATCCATTAACTCAAAATCGTAAAAGTACATAAAACGCGTGAATAAGCCATAGTTATCTTTATTAATTGAAAGGTCGTGTGTGCCTTTCAACAATTTTGAAAACGAATCACCGCTATCAAAATTAAGATTACCTGCATCGCCATTATTAGAGTATGAGCCCGGTTGAGCCCAAACATCTTGAGAAGAATAAATAGTATTTAATGAAGGATTATACCCAGTCCAATCAAATGCAGGATTATTGCTTTTACCAATAATGTCGAAATCTCTGTCTTCAACACGGACGCTTTGACCATAGGAAAAAGTTGAGTCGAAGGTGATATCAAAGCCCCCTACCTCAAAATTTGCTGCATTCGCTGCTGCTGATAAACCTAAGCTTGCGGCTGCTAAACCTATAGCTATTTTGTTTTTAACAAAAAGCGATCTTCTTATCATTGTGTATCCCCCCTGTCGTGGGTAATTATGTGTGATCAAGTTATTGTTTTTAGTGTAATCTTAACGATAGAAGCGATTATAAAAAATTACAAATGGTCGCGTTCAATCAATTATTATATTTTTTGAGCTGACGTTTACGTATTGGTAAGACGTCATACCAGATATTTTATACACGTAAATTAACAATAGAACAAATTGAAATTAACAAAAAGATAATATTTTTATGTATCTATAACATAAAAACAGTAGGTTAGGCGATACGTTCGAGACGAATAAATTTATTCTCAGGGGTTAGTAAAAGTCTAAAGCGCCCTCTAATTCCAATAGATGAAATATAAGGGCGTAGGTGTGACGCGGCAAAACGTATTGTTTTGCCATTGTCCTCAACCACTTGTACAGAGCTATAACGGCCATGATAGTAATCCATGCATTTGTTATAGCTCAAGTTTAGGTAAAAGTAATACTCAATCATTTATTTAAGTGCTTTTTCAACCTTCTCATATAAGTCAGCACTCAGTCCTTCAAGGCTTGCTAAGCGTTGCAATTGCGCTTTCATTGCTTGAGCACGTGTTGCATCAAATCGTTTCCACGACATGAAAGGCGTTAACATTCTAGAGGCATTTTGCGGATTAATCGCGTTTAGCTTAATGAGTAAGTCCCCTAATAATGCGTAACCTTCACCATCTTTTCGGTGAAATTGCGCGGTATTAAAATGACTAAAGCTGCCTACTAGTGCACGGACTCTATTTGGGTTTGAAAAGTCAAAACTAGGATGCTCATAGAGCGCTTTAATATTCTCAATAGTACCAGCACCGGACTGCATAGCTTGTAGTGCAAACCATTTATCCATTACTAAAACGTCATGACGCCACTGGCTATCAAAATGATCTAACAACGCATCTCTTAATGGGTGCGATGATTTTACTACCGCACTCAATGAGGCTAAAACGTTGGTCATATTCGGTGAATCTGCCGATTCTTTAATAAAGCGGTCAACTTGCTCAGAAGGTATTTTAGCTAAGTAATGTAAACAAACACCTTTAAGCGCTCTTATAGCCACTGCATCTGGATTTATACTGCCATCATCTACTAACGAACTATAACAATGTAAAAGCTCATTAAATAATTCTTCAGCAATTTGCTGTTCAAACAGTTTTGTAACAGTGATAATTTCATCCACAGGTATCGTGTCAAACTCAGCAGCAAACGTGTCAAAACTTGGGAGTTTAATCAGTTCAGCAATTAATGCTAAATCACCACTTTTCTCGCTAATTAAAACACGTAATGCATTGATAACGTTATCACTAAGTGCGGCATGTTCAGGTGCATTAACGCCCTGCTTAACTGCCTTAATAAATAACTGTTGCTGTGCGTCCCAACGCGAAAAGTCGCTGCGTGCAAAACGCATTATGTGCAGTAAGTCATGCTCTGAATTTTGCTGACTTAAAATACACGGCGCTGAAAAATCTTCAAGTAACACAGCCACTGGACGAGCAGGTATTTGATCAAAGTAAAACGTTTGCGTTGGCGCAGTTACGTTAAGCACGTGGTCGCGTTTTTCACCTTGATAAGTAAGTGCAATACTTTGCCCATTTTCATCTAATAATTCGATGGCAAATGGAATGTGAAGGCTCTTATTATCTGGCTGATTTAGCGGAGATGATTGCTCAATTGTTAAAGTATAAAGTTGCTTATCGTGATCATAGTGCTGTGTTGCATTTAAACGAGGTGTACCTGATTGGCTATACCAGCGTTTAAATTGTGATAAATCTATGCCTGAAGCATCACTCATTGCAGCAACAAAATCATCACAGGTAACCGCTTGACCATCATGACGTTCAAAGTAAAGCTGCATCCCTTTTTGAAAGTTAACCTCACCTAACAGGGTGTGCATCATTCTGATAACTTCAGCCCCTTTATCGTAAACCGTTACGGTATAAAAGTTATTCATTTCGATAACTTTTTCAGGGCGAATTGGGTGCGCCATTGGCCCCGCATCTTCACTAAATTGATGTGTACGCATTACTTTAACGGCATCAATGCGATTAAGTGCACGTGAGCCTAAATCGCTACTAAACTCTTGGTCTCTAAATACAGTAAGCCCTTCTTTTAGCGATAATTGAAACCAGTCTCTGCAGGTAACGCGGTTGCCTGTCCAGTTATGAAAATACTCATGCCCAACAATCGACTCTATAGTATGGTAATCTTTATCCGTTGCGGTTTCTTGGTTAGCCAATACACATTTACTATTAAATACATTTAGCCCTTTGTTTTCCATTGCGCCCATATTGAAAAAATCCACGGCTACAATCATATATATGTCTAAATCGTATTCTAGGTTAAAGCGCTCTTCATCCCATTGCATTGCTTTTTTTAATGAGCTAATTGCATGCGGCGTTTTAGATAAATTGCCTTTATCAACAAATAACGCAAGTTCAATTTCGCGTCCGCTTTTTGTAGTGTAGGTGTCTTTTAGTACATCAAAATCGCCCGCTACTAATGCAAATAAGTAACTTGGTTTTTTAAATGGGTCTTGCCATTTAGCAAAATGGCGGCCATCAGCTGTTTCGCCGCTGTCAATTTGGTTACCATTTGATAGTAAATGCCTAAAGTTTTTATCTGCAATAATTGTTACATCATAGGTACTTAGCACGTCAGGGCGATCTAAAAAGTAGGTTATTTTTCTAAAACCTTGCGCTTCACATTGGGTGCAATACGCCCCGCCAGATAAATACAAGCCTTCCAAAGAGGTATTGGTTTCAGGAGAAATTACTGTAACTATTTTCAGCTGGCATGTGTGAGGTAAATCATTAATGATTAAGTGCTCACCTTCAATCTTATAATTTGTGTAAGCAATATTGTCTACGTGTAGTTCCAGTAATTGTAAGTCTATACCGTCTAAAACAAGTGCAGAGTTTTCATTAGTTGTTCTTTTAAGCGTAAGTAGCGCAGTCACTTTTGTATTAAGGGGTTGTAAGTCAAAAGTGAGTTCTGTGTGCTCTATTGAAAAATTAGGCGCCGTGTAATCTTTTAGATATTGCGCTTTTGGCTTTGCCGAAACAGTCATAGTTACTCCCACGAAAGCCCCTTAAAAAAGGGGCTATTAAGATTTAAGCAGGTTGCTTAGGTTCAATGCGTAAAATTTTAATACCTACGTACGCATAAATAATAGCTAAGAAAGGATTAATTAAATTAAAGAAAGCATACAAAGCATAGTCAAATGGATTTATTAATAAAACACTTTGCATGTACGCACCACACGTATTCCAAGGAATTAACGGGCTTGTTATTGTTCCGCCATCTTCTAAAGTACGCGATAAATTAACCGGTTTTAATCCTCGATTCTTATACTCTTCTTTAAACATACGACCAGGGACTACAATAGCGATGTATTGATCCGCTGCAATTAAGTTTGTACCCACACAAGTTGCAATGGTTGATGTAATAAGCGAACCTGTGCTTTTAGCTATTTTTAAAATACTCTTAACAAAAATATCCAGTAAGCCGGTTTTCTCCATTATGGCGCCAAACATAAGTGCCGTCATGATCAACCAAGTTGTGGTTAACATACCTGCCATACCACCACCACTGAGCAATGAATCCATTTTTTCATCGCCCGTATCGATACTAAATCCATCGAAAAAAGTCGTCCAAATAATTTTAAAATAACCAACCAGCTCACCTTGAGACAAGTCAATTTGTGTCGCGATTAAATCTGACTGAAACAGCATTGCCCACACAGCACCAATTACAGCGCCAATCGAAATAGCCGGAAACGCTGGCATTTTTTTAATAGCTAAAACTAGGAGCACAATTAATGGAATTAACATTTCAAAGCCAATATTAAAGCTTTGCTCTAAAATTACCGTAATTTCGTCAATTCTACCGGCTTCGTTAGAAGCTGTTGCATTAAAGCCCATAAAAATAAAAATGATCAGTGCAATGACAAAGCTAGGAACAGTCGTCCATAGCATATGGTGAATATGTTCGAATAAATCAGCGCCTACAACAGCCGGCGCTAAATTAGTCGTTTCAGAAAGTGGGCTTAGTTTGTCTCCAAAGTAAGCGCCCGAAATAACCGCCCCTGCCGTCACCGTTTGGTCTAATCCAAGGCCAGTAGCAACACCTAAAAGCGCAACACCTATGGTGGCAGCTGTAGTCCAAGAGCTGCCGATACTCATTGCAACAATGCCACAGATTAAACAGCTGGCAGCATAAAACCAACTAGGGTTAATAACCTGTAAGCCATAATAAATAAGAGTTGGCACGGTGCCCGACAACAGCCAAGTACCAATTAAAGCACCCACCATCAATAAAATTAAAATTGCCCCCAATGATAAAGTAATACCTTCAATCATGGCTTCTTCAAGCTTTTTCCACGTATAGCCATTTTTAAGCCCTATTAGTGCCGCCGCAAAAGTGGCAAATAATAACGCTATTTGGTTGGGGCCTGACGACGAGTTATCGCCAAATAAATAGACCGCTGCGCCTAATAGGCAGATAAGAACAGAGATAGGAATAAGTGCGTCAAAAAACGAGGCGGGTTTAATCGGTTTTTCTAAAGGCTTCAAAATAGTGACTCCTGCACACCACATACGAGGGCGTGTTTATTTATTATTTTTAGCGTATCAGTGCTTTTTTTAAGCCACAGTAATGTAACTCAATTAAGTGATTCGCGATTATAGCAATTTAGCAAAATTTAGGTAACAAAAAAGGCGCAAAAAGCGCCTTTTTAAAAGGGGTATACACGTGTTTTATTTCTTAGCGATACGGCCAAAGTTAATATAGTCTTGCGTAATTAGTGCTGCCTCTTCCAAGAAAGGGTCTAACTCTTCAATTACCTCTGGTACATCATCTAGGTTTTCAATCGGATCTTTACCTAAACGCTTTAAACGTTCATTAGTGCGCGCTAAAGTACGTGCTTCATTTTCATCTTTTTCTTTAATACGGTCTGCTTCAACTAAAGAAATAGTTTTACGGTCTTTTTCATCATTGTAACGAGCAATATCATCAAATACATAACCAAATTCGGGCTCTGTTTTAATACGTAGTTCGTGTTGTTTCTCTAGATAACTAATCACAGGGGTTAAATTACCCTGCTTTTTATACTTAGCTCGTACTATGCTATCCCAAGGTAATGCATTATCTTGCTTGCTCTCACCCCATTCTGCTGGGTCTATCGCCGAAGGGAAGGAAATATCAGGAATAACCCCTTTGTGCTGAGTACTGCCACCATTTATACGGTAAAATTTAGCAATAGTGTACTGTACACTCCCTAAATCGTTGTCGTATAAATCATACGCACGGCCTAAGCCTTTGTGTTGTTGAACCGTTCCCTTACCAAAGGTTTGCTCGCCAATAATCACTGCACGGCCATAATCTTGCATTGCGGCGGCAAAAATTTCAGAGGCTGAAGCACTGTAGCGGTCAACTAAAACAGTTAGTGGGCCATCGTAATAGGTAATGCCATCACGATCTTTTTGCTCTTCAATACGGTTATTTAACGTATGAATTTGTACTACCGGACCTTGATCAAAAAAGAGGCCTGATAGTTGCGTAGCTTCATATAGTGATCCACCGCCATTTTGGCGCAAGTCAATAATAATACCGTCTACATTTTCTTCTTTGAGTTTAGCTAATTCAACTTTAACGTCTTTCGAAAGGTTGTTATAAAAACCAGGGATCTCAATAACACCGATTTTTGACGTTAAATTTGAGTAACTGGCCTCAAATACTTCAGATTTGGCCGCTCTGTCTTCTAAGCGAATTTTATCACGGGTGATTTCAACAACTTTTGGCGTGCCATGCGCATCTGAGCCTTTAAGATATTGTAAACGTACCTTGGTTCCTTTCGGGCCTTTGATTAGGTCAACAACATCATCTAAACGCCAACCAATAACATCAACAAACTCTTTTTGATCTTGAGCAACACCAATAATTTTGTCGTCAGCTTTTAGCCGCTCTGTTTTATCTGCTGGGCCACCCGGTACTAAGCTGCGAATAACGGTGTAATCTTCATCCGGACTTAAAACGGCGCCAATGCCTTCAAGCTCTAAGTCCATATCCATTTTAAATTGTTCTGCGCGGCGCGGCGATAAGTACGACGTATGTGCCTCGATACTACGCGCTAGCGAGTTCATTACAATTTGAAATGCATCTTCTGAATTTGTTTGCACTAAACGTTTTTGTGCATTTTTGTAACGCTTGGTAAGAACTTCCTTAATACCTTCCCAATCTTTACCTGTCATTTTTAAACGAAGGGCATCGTATTTAACACGTTCACGCCAGATTTCATCAAGCTCAGCTTGCGATGCTGGCCATGGCGCATCTTCACGATCAAAAAAGTATTTATCGTCTTTATCAAACGTCATTTCTTTATCTAGTAACGATAAAGAGTAATCATAGCGTTCAAAACGACGCTTTAAGCTTAAGTTAAAAATATCAAACGTAAAACCAAGTTTGCCCGTGGTAATCGCATTATCAAAATCGTCGCGGTATTTTTCAAACGTTGCAATGTCGCTTGCTAAAAACACGCTTTTGTTAAAATCAAGGGATTCGATATAACGATCATACACTTTACTGGAAAGCGCATCGTTAAATCGAACCGGTGTATAGTGTGAACGAGCAAATAAGTTAGCCACTCGTTTGCTGGCAGTGCCATGTTGACTTTCTAGTTTAAGTACAGGCAAGTCTTCAAGTTTTGCCGCTTCTACGGAAGCGAATAAAGAACCCGAAAACAGGGCAGCCACTAACGGAATGAGCGTAAACTTTTTACTCATACACAACTCCTTAATTTATTTACAACTTAAATAATGTATAAGCTGTCAGCTTTGGTTTTAACTTGCATGCCTGTTACTAATTCAACATGAACTTCGTCTTTGTTTACTTCAGTAATTACCGCATTTACAAGTGCTTGGCCAAGTTTAACCTTAACCTTGTTATTAACCTTGACCTCACTTGCAGGTAAAGGTTCAACTTTTCCTGAACGTTTAGCAGGGGCTGCTTTAGCTGGTTTGTTAGCTGGAGCATTATTTTTGCTAGCGTGGGCTGGCTTTTTCTTGAAAGATTTAGACTCTGAATCTTGGCGTGGACGCTGTTGTTTTTTGCGTTTAGCCATTTTAGCACGGCTTTCTTCTAGTGCTTTTTGAGCGTGGTCAATGTGCTCTTGCTCAACTTTTTCACCTTGATTACCATCAAGGTCAATACGAAACTCTGACTTGGTCACAGCTTCTAAATAACGCCAATTAGACGTGTATTTTCTAAGTGCTTGGCGTACTTGTGTCTTACTTACTTTTTCAGACCCTTCGATACGCTCGGCAATATCTTTAAAAATACCGACTTTAAGCGGTTTAATACCGTCTTTTTGTTTAAAACATTGTGGAAATTCTTGATAAAGAAATTCCAACACTTCATTAATATCTTTTAGCTTGTTTGTGGTTTCCATTTTAGAACCTATTTTTCACATCTTTTCGTCAAGGGAGGAATCAACATAGTGTATTACCCAGTCAATTAACTCTTCGAAGTCAGCTTCTAGTACTGCCAAGTCACCTCGAAGGTGTTCCCAAATACCATTTATTATTTCATCGATTGATTCACAGTCTAAATCATCTGGGATTTTATCCCAGGCTATGTGAATCAAATCATTGAGCGTTTCCGCTACATGTTCTTCATCCCCTTCCCAATCGCCTACATCTTGTACTGCGAATAGGTAGTCTTGAACATTTAGCAAATCTTTCATTACAAGCTTGCCTCTAAGCATTTAACTAATGCTTCTAAACCAGCTTGGTCATCAGTATCAAAGCGACCAATAGTTGGGCTATCAATATCAAGAACAGCTACTATCTTATCATTTTTCATGATAGGTACAACAATCTCAGAATTAGACGCTGCGTCACAGGCTATATGACCTTCAAACGCATGCACATCTTCAATTAACTGTGTTTCTAGGGTTGCCGCAGCCGTACCACACACTCCTTTACCAACAGGAATACGAATACATGCAGGGTTGCCTTGAAAAGGCCCAAGCACTAATTCACTCGGCGAATCCATAAAGTAAAAGCCCGCCCAATTTACATCTTCTAATGAGGTAAATAATAGCGCACTTACGTTAGCCATATTAGCAATGACATTAGATTCACCAGCGATTAGTGATTCAGTTTGCTTAACTAATGACTGGTAAAAATCGTGCTTTTGCATACCAAACTACTTCTTATTAAACATACAGTAGCTAAAGGTACTCTTTGTCGTGAAAAATTGAAACCTTTTACAAGTAAAAAAACAGAAATAGCGCCGTTTTTCAGCACGCTTGATTAATATTTCTGCAATTATTTTTTTGCTGATTTACGCAGGCCAAATAAAAATAGTCCTGCGGCAAAAGCGGCCATTACACTATTAATTAAAAATATCTCGCCTGATGTCGCACTTAGTAAGTAACTAAAAATTGCGCCGCCCAGCAGCCCAAGGGTAAGTACTCCTGAATAATTGACTTTTGCATACTTAAACATAAGCAAATAACCCGGTACGACAAAAGCGGCCATCGTAAGACCAACAATATGTGCGTTCGCAATTGCGCTCATTAATAGTTGCAGAAAAATGGTAGTGGTATCACCATTAACAGTAAGCCCATAATAAAGACCTAGTGTACTACCAACTATAACGGGGGATAATAAAGAAAGCGCGACACTTTTGGCTAGTTGATGTTTCATATAAGTTCCTAATTACACACTACAAACATTATCTTAAGCATGCACCAAGTTCTTAAGGTTAGAAACAGAGACTATGGTCGTAATTTATGATGGGAAAACAAGCACTCTTTAAACGTCTGTTATTAGGGCGTGTTGATCTTTGATGGTTGAATTTGCAGCAGTATGTTTGGTCTTTAGGCAAGGCGGAGCCTATGAAGTGTGGTTATTCCCCATTAATAGGCGATAACGCAGCATAAATGCCAAACATGCGCTGCCTTTCGGGTTCTGCCTAGGGGCGATAAACTCTTTGTTACTCGGTTTTTACTTAGCCCACTAGGTTACAAAC
>NZ_PNCT01000010.1:0-64512 GCF_005887365.1 Pseudoalteromonas sp. S3785
AAAGAATATCTTCCGATTAGCGCAGTTTGGTAGCGCACTTGGTTTGGGTCCAAGGGGTCGCAGGTTCAAATCCTGCATCGCCGACCACTTTCTTAACCTTAAAGAAAGTAAACGAGTAATCACTCAGCAATAACGTCTATTTACTTCCTACTAAAATATCGCTTTAACGTACCTGTTAGTCTTTTTTTTACGCAGTTGGTCGCGATCGTAGCTAAACTAGTCCAAATAATTGCCCCCTACACTCGACTATCATAATTATTAGGTTATAATGCCGCGTCTATTGTTTAACATAGTGCCCGAAGGGCAGAGCAGCAATGGGATCTCATGGTAGTGACGGATGCTTTTTAGTGAAAAATCGCTTTAAAATTTATCAAGACTCATGAAGATTACTTTGTTTGTAAGGAAGGCGAACAGTCGCCAAAATTGAATATTGAGGTAAATCATGCAAGTTTCTGTTGAGACGACTCAAGGCCTTGAGCGCCGTCTGACCATCACCGTTCCTGCAGAGAACGTTGAGACCGAAGTAAAAAAACGCTTACAACAACTGTCAAAAACGCAGCGTATTGATGGCTTCCGTGCTGGTAAAGTACCAGTTTCAGTAATTAACAAGCGTTTTGGACCTGCGGTTCGTCAAGAAGTAGCTGGCGAAGTAATGCAGCGTAATTACATTGAAGCAATTGTTTCTGAAAAAATTAACCCAGCTGGCGCACCATCATTTGCACCAAAATCACTTGAAGCAGGTAAAGATTTAGAATTTACTGCAACATTTGAAGTATACCCTGAAATTGAAGTTCAAGGTTTAGACAAAATTGCAGTAGAAAAACCAGCTGTAACAGTAACTGACGAAGATTTAGCAAACATGCTAGAAACACTTCGTAAGCAACATGCTTCTTGGGCTGATGTTGATGCAGCTGCTGGCGAAAACGACCGTGTAACAGTTGATTTCGTAGGTACTATTGACGGCGAAGAGTTTGAAGGCGGCAAAGCTGAAGACTTCCCACTTGAACTTGGCCAAGGTCGTATGATCCCAGGTTTCGAAGACAACATCGTTGGCAAAAAAGCAGGCGAAGAAGTCGTTGCTGATGTAACTTTCCCTGAAGATTACCACGCTGAAAATCTTAAAGGTAAAGCAGCTCAATTCACTATCACAGTGAAAAAAGTTGAAGCACAAGAGCTACCTGAATTAAGCGAAGAGTTTGCAACTAAATTCGGTGTTACCGAAGGCGGTGTAGACGCGCTTAAAGAAGAAGTTAAAAAGAACATGACACGTGAGCTAGACCAAGCGGTTAAAGCTAACGTAAAAGACCAAGCAATTAAAGGTCTTTTAGAAAACAACGAAATCGAAGTGCCTAAAGCACTTGTTGATCAAGAAGTTGACGCATTACGTCAGCAAGCAGCTCAACGTTTTGGCGGCGACGCTAAAAACATGCCTGAGCTTCCAGCTGAATTGTTCCACGAGCAAGCAGTAACTCGCGTTAAAACTGGCCTATTACTTGGTGAAGTGATCAAAGCAAACGATATCAAAGTTGATGATGAAAAAGTTGAAGCATTAATTGCTACAGTTGCATCTGCTTACGAAGATCCAACTGAAGTAGTAGAATACTACAAATCAAATGATCAACTTATGCAGCAAATGCGTAATGTTGCAATGGAAGAGCAAGCTGTTGAAGCTATTTTAGCTAAAGCAAACGTGTCTGACGTTGAAAAAGCATTTGATGACATCATGAATCCTCAGCAAGGTGCTTAATAAGTCATTGACTTAAGCGCTCGCTAACGATTAAATGGCTCGTGTTACTCTGTTTATGCAGTGTGCCCGGGCCATTTTAGTTTGTGCCCCATAATTTGCGAAAAATGATAACTATGCTTCCTTTAGTAAGAAAAAGCATAAGCGCATAAGGAATTAAAAAAGTATGAACACTGGTATGACAGATCCCCTAAATGCATTAGTCCCCATGGTTGTTGAACAAACAGCTAAAGGTGAGCGCTCGTATGACATTTACTCGCGTCTATTAAAAGAGCGAATTATCTTTTTAACGGGCCAAGTTGAAGACAACATGGCAAACCTAATTTTAGCGCAAATGCTATTTTTAGAATCAGAGAACCCTGAAAAAGATATCTTTTTATATATTAATTCACCAGGTGGTTCGGTAACCGCTGGTATGGCAATTTACGATACAATGAACTTTATCAAACCAGATGTAAGTACTATTTGTGTTGGCCAAGCTGCAAGCATGGGCGCATTCTTGCTTACTGCTGGCGCTAAAGGTAAGCGTTTTTGTCTACCAAACTCACGTGTAATGATTCACCAACCATTAGGTGGTTTCCAAGGTCAAGCATCTGACTTTGAGATACACGCAAAAGAAATTCTGTCTATTAAAGACAAACTTAACCGCTTAATGGCAGAGCATACCGGCCAGCCATTAGAGGTTATTTCACGCGATACTGACCGTGATAACTTTATGAGTGCATCACAAGCTGTAGATTACGGCTTGGTTGACTCAGTGTTTACAAATCGCGAAAGCAAGTAAGCGTGTAGGCAAGCAAATAATTGCTTGCCACTTTGAGTTACTATGCGAAAACCAGTAAATTTTGGTATAGTTAAAAGCGAATTTGAAATAGTTGCCAACCTTATTTGGCAGCCAACGTATAAAAGAGGTAGCTGAATGTCTGACACTCCTACAGACGGCGACAAAAGTAATAAATTGTTATACTGCTCTTTTTGTGGCAAAAGCCAACACGAAGTGCGTAAATTAATTGCAGGTCCTTCAGTATACATTTGTGATGAATGTGTAGAGCTGTGTAACGATATTATCAGGGAAGAAATCAAAGACATTGCTCCTAAGCATAATTCGTCTGATAAACTACCTGTGCCAAAAGAAATTCGTAATCACTTAGATGACTACGTAATTGGTCAAGACCATGCTAAAAAAGTATTGTCTGTAGCGGTATACAATCACTACAAGCGCCTACGCAACCAATCTACAAAGCAAGAAGTAGAACTAGGTAAAAGTAACATTTTGCTTATTGGCCCTACAGGTAGCGGTAAAACATTACTGGCAGAAACACTTGCGCGTTTACTTGATGTACCGTTTACTATGGCAGATGCAACTACATTAACCGAAGCAGGTTATGTAGGTGAAGATGTAGAAAATATCATTCAAAAACTACTACAAAAATGTGATTACGACGTAGAAAAAGCCCAACGTGGTATTGTTTACATTGATGAAATTGACAAAATTTCGCGTAAATCAGATAACCCATCTATTACACGTGACGTGTCGGGCGAGGGCGTACAACAAGCGCTGCTTAAACTAATTGAAGGCACGGTTGCCTCAGTTCCACCACAAGGTGGTCGTAAGCACCCGCAGCAAGAGTTTTTACAGGTTGATACCTCTAAGATTTTATTTATTTGTGGTGGTGCATTTGCAGGCCTAGATAAAGTAATCGAACAGCGTAGCCATAAAAATACCGGAATTGGCTTTGGTGTAAACGTTAAAGAGTCAGCGTCGAGCCGCTCTTTAAGCGAAACATTTAAAGACGTAGAGCCAGAAGATTTAGTGAAGTACGGCTTAATTCCTGAATTTATAGGTCGTTTACCTGTTGTTGCTACATTAACTGAGCTTGATGAAGCGGCACTTGTACAAATATTAAGTGAACCTAAAAACGCCATTACTAAACAGTTCTCTGTATTGTTTGGTATGGAAGACGTTGAGTTAGAGTTCCGTGACGATGCACTGAGCGCTATTGCTCACAAAGCAATGGAGCGTAAAACAGGTGCTCGCGGACTTCGCTCAATTGTTGAAGGCGTGCTACTTGATACTATGTATGAACTTCCATCAATGGATGACGTAAGCAAAGTGGTTATAGATGAAACCGTGATTAAAGGTGAATCTGACCCAATCTTGATTTATGAAAATAATAATCAAGATAAAGCTGCGTCAGAGTAGTTTTTAAGCTATTTGTATAAAAAAGGAGCCTTAGGCTCCTTTTTTTATAATTAATTTGAACGAGTTGGGGAAATTTGTTGAACTTTAATTAGATTATCCCCATATACTTGAGTAATCTTTTAAATAAATGAAGTGCGAAGAGAAACTATAATGACGCTTGAGAGAACCGATCGAGTCGAAATCCCAGTGTTAGCACTGCGCGATGTTGTGGTATATCCGCACATGGTGATCCCGCTTTTTGTTGGCCGTGAAAAATCAATAAAATGCCTCGAAGCGGCAATGGATAAAGACAAACAAATTTTCTTGGTTGCACAAAAAGATGCAACTGTAGACGAACCTGTACAAGACGATATTTACCGTATCGGTACTATTGCGACTGTACTTCAGTTATTAAAATTACCAGACGGTACAGTTAAAGTTTTAGTCGAAGGTACGCAGCGCGCACAAATTGAAGAATTTGTAGATAACGATGAGTTTTTTGTAGCGAATGCTCAGTTCATCGAATCTGATTCAGTGGATGAGCAAGAACAAGATATTTTCATTCGAAGCGCTGTTAGCCAATTTGAAGGCTATGTAAAACTTAATAAAAAAATTCCGCCTGAGGTATTAACCTCTGTGTCAGGCATTGATGAGCCAGCTCGCCTTGCCGATACAATGGCAGCGCATATGCCCTTAAAAGTGCCTGAAAAACAAAAAGTGTTAGAGATTTCAAGCGTTACAGAGCGTTTAGAATACCTAATGGCACTGATGGAAGGTGAAATAGACTTATTGCAAGTTGAGAAAAAAATTCGTACCCGCGTTAAAAAGCAGATGGAAAAGTCTCAGCGCGAGTACTACCTCAACGAGCAAATGAAAGCCATTCAAAAAGAACTTGGTGAGCTTGATGATGTACCTGACGAATTTGAAGCGCTTAAAAAACGAATTGAAGAATCAGGGATGCCAGAAGAAGCGAAAGAAAAAGCATCAGCTGAGCTTAATAAGCTTAAGATGATGTCGCCAATGTCTGCAGAGGCCACGGTAGTGCGTTCATACATTGATACGTTAATTAACGTACCATGGAAAAAACGCTCTAAAGTGAAAAAAGACTTAGCAGGCGCGCAAAAAATTCTTGATAGCGACCACCACGGCTTAGATAAAGTTAAAGAACGCATAATTGAATACCTCGCGGTGCAACAACGCACCAATAAACTTAAAGGGCCTATTTTATGTTTAGTAGGGCCACCGGGTGTAGGTAAAACGTCGCTAGGGCAGTCTATTGCCCGCTCAACGGGTCGTAAATATGTGCGCATGGCATTAGGTGGTGTACGTGACGAAGCTGAAATTCGTGGCCATCGTCGTACTTACATTGGCTCTATGCCAGGCAAGCTGATTCAAAACATGACAAAAGTGGGCGTTAAAAACCCATTATTCTTGTTAGATGAAATCGACAAAATGTCATCAGATATGCGCGGCGATCCAGCATCAGCACTATTAGAAGTACTCGATCCGGAGCAAAACAGTCATTTTGCTGACCACTACTTAGAAGTAGACTACGATTTATCGGATGTAATGTTTGTAGCAACATCAAACAGCTTTAATATTCCTGGTCCACTATTAGACCGTATGGAAGTTATTCGCTTATCGGGTTACACCGAAGATGAAAAGCTAAACATTGCAAAAGAGCACTTAATTACTAAGCAAGTTAAACGCAATGGCTTAAAACCGTCTGAACTAGTAATAGAAGACAGTGCAATTATTGGTATTATTCGTTATTACACGCGTGAAGCGGGTGTACGTAATTTAGAGCGCGAAGTCTCTAAACTATGCCGTAAAGCTGTTAAAAATATCTTATTAGATAAAGAGACTAAAACGGTCACTATCAGTCAAGATAACCTAGAAGAGTTTTTAGGTGTACAACGCTACGACTACGGTAAAGCAGAAGACGGCGACCGCATTGGCCAAGTAACAGGCTTAGCGTGGACCGAAGTAGGCGGCGACTTACTGACCATTGAATGTGCGGCGGTGCCAGGTAAAGGCAAATTAAGTTACACCGGCTCACTGGGCGATGTAATGCAAGAGTCGATACAAGCGGCCATGACGGTAGTTCGAAATCGTGCTGATACGTTCCGTATTAATAGCGATTTTTACGAAAAACGCGACATTCATGTGCATGTACCAGAGGGGGCGACCCCTAAAGATGGCCCAAGTGCCGGTGCAGCAATGGTAACGGGTTTAGTATCGAGCTTAACAGGTAACCCCGTTAAAGCCGATGTAGCAATGACAGGTGAAATAACACTACGCGGTGAAGTACTGCCTATTGGTGGTTTAAAAGAGAAACTACTTGCTGCACACCGTGGTGGAATTAAAACAGTCATCATTCCTAAAATTAACGAACGTGACTTAAAAGAGATCCCAGATAACGTACTGGCAGGCTTAGATGTTCACCCAGTTACATGGATTGATGAAGTATTAAAGTTAGCTTTAGTGCACCCTGTTGAGAGTTTTTCAGTCGAAACACCGAAAAACCAATAAAAAACCCAAAAAAAGTGCTTTAAAGGGCTTTTCAAATCTAATCGGTATGATAAGTTAAGCACTGGTTTTCGAGCCTAGCCCTTACGGGGCCTAGGCTTAAGAAAAATATAATCATGTGAGCATTAAAAGTTTGCTCTAAAATTTTCAAAAAAGTGATGTTAGTTTAAAAAACAATCGCTCTTGATAATAACAATGAAAGAGGATGATATTGTGAATAAATCTCAATTAATCGATCAAATCGCAGCTGACGCTGACATTTCTAAAGCGGCTGCAGGTCGTGCACTAGATTCATTCATCGAGTCTGTATCTGGAGCGCTTAAAGATGGCGATTCAGTTGCACTTGTAGGTTTTGGTACTTTCTCAGTACGCGAGCGTGCTGCTCGTTCAGGCCGTAACCCACAAACTGGTGAAACTATCCAAATCGCTGCGGCAAATATTCCTTCTTTCAAAGCCGGTAAAGCGCTGAAAGACGCAGTAAACTAATCACTGTTTAAATACAGATTAGTTATGGCGAGTGTATATAAACTTAATTATCCTAATCGATGAATTAAGTAACTTCACCGCCAGTTACTTCAAGTGAAAAAGCGTATCTGGTAAGATACGCTTTTTTTACATATGACAAGGTAAAATACCTTGATCAATAAGAGATAAACAAATGCTTGAGAAAATCAGAGAGGGCTCACAGGGTCCTGTAGCCAAAATAATTTTAGGCGCGGTGATTTTATCTTTTGCCTTAGCAGGGATCGGTAGTTACTTAGGTCAAACCCCAGAACAACCCGTTGCTGAAGTAAATGGAATTAAAATTAGCCAAACCGAATTTAATCGTGCTTATCAAAACGAACGTAGCCGTTTAGAGCAACAATTTGGCGAATACTTTGCACAAATCAGTGCAGATCCAAATTACATGGCGCAAATTCGTCAAGGTGTAATTGACCGCTTAGTACAACAAGAATTGCAATCACAATTAGCGGCAGATTTAGGCCTTCGCGTAAGCGACGACAGCGTACGTAAAACAATTTTAGAACTTCCGTACTTTCAAATTGGTGAAAAATTTAATAACGACCGTTACCTACAAGTAATTCGTCAAATGAACTTTCAACCAGATGCTTTTCGTGAGTACTTACGTA
The DNA here is from genome assembly GCF_005887365.1 of Pseudoalteromonas sp. S3785. Lineage (NCBI taxonomy): Bacteria > Pseudomonadati > Pseudomonadota > Gammaproteobacteria > Alteromonadales > Pseudoalteromonadaceae > Pseudoalteromonas > Pseudoalteromonas sp. S3785. The sequence continues at coordinate 7,586 of NZ_PNCT01000010.1, forward strand.
AAGACATGACACGCAGCCAATTAGTGTCTGCGGTTGCTGGTACTGAGTTTGCACTTGAAAACGAGCTTAAACGCGCTGCAGCCCTACAGCAGCAAACGCGTAGCATAGACTACTTGGTGTTAAGCAAAGAAGCGTTACAAGCAAACGTAGACGTATCTGAGCAAGAAATTGCTGATTACTACGAACTAAATGCTTCGCAATTTTTGTCTCCTGAGCGTGTATCGGTTGATTACATTGAGCTTAAAGCCGAAGATATTAACGTAGAGTCGGTAACCGAAGACGATGTAAAAGCGTATTATGAGCAAAATAAAGCGCAATACATTGAGCCTGAAAAACGCCGTGTATCGCACATTTTAATTGATAACAGCGAAGATGATGATGCCGCGCTTGAAAAAGCCAATGCATTACATGAGCAGTTAGAACAAGGTGCTGATTTTGCAGAGCTTGCAGAGACATCATCTGATGATGTTGTGAGTGGCGAAATGGGCGGTGACCTAGAGTGGATTGAGCGCGATGTAATGGACCCGGCGTTTGAAGAGGCAGCATTTGCACTTCAAAACAAAGGCGATATTTCAGAGGTTGTAGCATCAGAGTTTGGTTACCACATTATTAAACTTACTGACTTACAGCCAGAGCAAGTAAAAGCGTATGACGAGGTAAAAGCCGATTTACGTGCAGAGCTTGAGCAAACTGAAAAAGTGGATGCGTTTTACGAAAAGCAAACAGAAATGGGCGCTTTAGCATTTGAGATTTCTGACCGTTTAGACGATGCAGCAGAAGTGGCAGACGTTGAAGTTAAAACCACACCACTTGTTGCACGCAATGCATTGCCAGAGCCACTTAATACACCTGCGGTAATTTCACAGTTGTTCTCAGTAGAATTACTTGAAGATAAAGTAAACTCAGAAGTGATTGAGCTAGGTGATGAGCACGTTATTGTAGTACGTGTAAATAAATACGAGCCATCTGCAACTAAACCGCTTGCGCAAGTGAGTGAGCAAATTAAAACACGTTTAGTTAACGAAAAAGCATCTACACTTGCTAAAGAAAAAGCACGTGAATTATTTGCACAAGTTCAGGCTGGTAAAACACTAAGCGATGTGGCCAGTGAGCAAAACCTAACGGTACGCGAAGAAGCAAGTTTAACGCGTCAAAGCTACACGGTTTCGCCTGCTATTGTAACGCAAGCGTTTAAAATGCCACGTCCTACTGATGCACCAAGCACAGACGTGGTTGATTTAAACAACGGTGATGCGGCCATTGTTGCACTTAAGTCGGTAAGCGATGCGCAAGCAACCGCAAATATCGACCCGCAACTACAGCAAAACATTACTATTGCGCAAGCTAACAAAAACTACTCAGCGTTTATTGAGTCTTTAAAGGCTAAAGCTGAGCTTAACCTACCTGTAGTTGAGCAAGCAGCAGAATAATTGCACTAAATATTAAAAAAGGCGCGTTACTTTCACAGTAACGCGCCTTTTTTAATGAACCGTTTCTAGCAGCAGATTAAGCGTTGTGTAACTTTAGATTGTGGGTCTTTAAAAATGGCTTCTGTAGCGCCGTACTCAACGACTTGACCTTTTTCAAGCACAACCAGTTGGTCGCTAATGTGCCGTACCAAGCTTAAGTGGTGGGTAATTAGCACGTATGTTAAGCCTGTTTCTTTTTGCAGCTTAAGTAATAAGTTAACAGTTTGCGCACGAACAGAGGGGTCTAAAGCCGACAGCGCTTCATCAAGCACAACCACTTTAGGGTCTAAAATGAGTGCTCGCGCCAACGCGACACGTTGCAATTGGCCTACACTAAACATATGTGGATAGTAATGTTGATGATCAATTAACAGCCCCACCTTAGACAGCGTGGCATCTATTTTTTCTTGGCGAGCGGGTTCATCAAAGTCAGTGTTATATTGTAAACAATCATCGAGCATTTCACCTATGGTCAGCCCTGGGTTGAGCGATGCTGCGGAGTCTTGAAAAATCATGCGAATATGTCGGCATTGGTCATCGCGCACGCCACCATCTTCAATAATATTACTTTCTAATAAAATTTGCCCACTGTCGGCATTATCGGCCCCTGCAAGTAATTTAGCGAGCGTGCTTTTACCCGCACCGGTTTCACCAATGACTGCTACTGTTTCGCCTTTGCCAACACAAAATGAAATATTTTTTAGGACTTCAAATTTTTTGCGACTAAATAAGCCAGCTCGCACGTTAAAAGTTTTACAAAGCGCTTGCACTTTCAATACTGGTTGCATTACTTCACCTCTTTGATAAGTGGAAAATGACACGCATAGCTATGTCCATGTTGCTTAGTAAGTGCAGGGGTAATTACGCATTCTTTTTGTGCTTGTGGACAGCGTGGGCCTAATCGGCACCCTATAGGTAAATGTTGCAAAGTAGGGATAGTACCTTTAAGTGCGTAAAAGGGCTCTTTGTGTGCTAAACCTTGCTCATAATTGGGCAGGCTTTTTAATAACGCTTGCGTATAAGGGTGGCGAGGCTGGCGAAAAATACGCTGTGTTGGGCCGGCTTCAACCATTTGCCCACAATATAAAACATGAATACCGTGTGACCAGTCGGCTATTTCTTCCAGCTCATGAGAGATCATTAAAATAGACATGTTTTTTAACTGGTTTAAGCTTTTTAATAGCCTGAATACTTGCGCACGGGTGGTGCTTTCAAGCGCTGTTGTAGGCTCATCGGCAATAAGTAACTTAGGAGTGCGTGCTATGGCCATAGCAATCATTACTTTTTGACACACACCTTCTGAGAGCTCGTGTGGGTAACTGTCAAGCACCGCGTCGTGGTTTTTAATCCCTACTTTATGGATCAGTGCTTTCACGCGGTCTTTGCGCTCTCTGTTGCGCTTTAAAAAAAAGCCTTTGGTGGATATTTCAGGCAGTGTTTCGGCGATTTGATCAAATATTTTTGCGGTCGGGTCAAGGCAGCGGCTAGGATCTTGGTAGATCATAGCAATATCTTGGCTCACTGTTTTTCTGCGTTGCTCTGGGGTTAAGCGCATTAAATCAACCCCACGCCAATGCATTCTATCAGCTGTTATGTCCCAGCGTTCGTTAAGTACTCCAACAATGGCTTTTGCAATTAAGCTTTTACCTGAACCTGATTCACCCACTAAGCCATGTACTTCACCTTCTTTTAGGCTAAAGCTGACTCTGTCTACGGCTCTAATTACGGTTTCAGAGGTACGCAGCTCTATGGTTAAATTTCTAACGTCGAGTAATTGCATTTAATCAGCCTTACGTGCTTTGAGCACTTTTCGTAGGCCATCACCTACTAAATTGGTAGACAAAACTGCTAAAAATAATAATACACCCGGTAGTGCAACGGTCCAAGGCGCTAAATATATTAGGCCTAAATTCTCAGCCAATATGGCGCCCCATTCGGTTGTGGGCGGCTGTGCACCTAGTTTTAAAAAGCCTAAAGCGGCAATATCTAAAATAGCAGTAGAAAGCGCGGTGGTAAAAATAACCACAATATGCTCATAAATATTAGGAAAAATACCCCGCGACAATATATGCCAATTAGAGGCGCCATCAAGCCTAAAAGCGGTAATATAGTCTTTACTTAGCTCATCAACAATTAAATTACGAATAGAGTGAATAAACTGCGGTAACAACGCCAGTATAATTGCCCATACCGTGTTCATTAACCCAGGACCAAGAACAGCAATAATAATAATCGCTAATAGCAAAGAAGGAATAGAGAGTGTGATATCAAGTAAATGATTTAAAAAGCTTGAACGAAGGCCGCGGCTTATACCTGCAAACGTCCCCACTAAAACGCCAATAATGGTGGTAATAAATGCAGCCACTACCGACAAGCCAAACGTGTAGGTTGCCCCATTCATTAGGCGCGAGAGCACATCGCGACCTAAATCATCGGTGCCTAAAATAAAGCGCACATCGCCCATTTCTCGCCATGATGGCGGTATAAGTAATGCATCACTATGTTGCTGGTTAACCCCATAAGGCGCTAAAAAGGGCGCACTGGCTGCTAATAATGCAAACGCAATAAAGATCCATAGCCCCACTAACGCAGGATGATTATTTTTAAATTTGCGCCAAAAACGCGCCAGCGGCGATTTATTCGACTCTTCAGAAAATAATTTAAACTTTACCATGTGCCTGATTCCGCGAAATTGGGTCGAACAGAGTATATGTAAGCTCGGCAACAATAGTGGCAATAATAACAAACATAGAGACCGCCATTAAACCGCCTTGAATAGCAGGGTAGTCACGTTGGTAAATGCTATCGATTAGCCAACGGCCTATACCTGGCCAAGAAAAAATAACTTCGGTTATCATTGCAAGCGTAATAAGCGTACTAAATTGCAGCCCTATTTGTTTTATTACCGGCAATAGTGCATTGCGTAGCGCATGATGCATGATTAACTGACGACGATTAAGGCCTTTTGCCCTGGCTGTTTTAATAAAGCTTTGATCCATTACTTTAAGCATAGAGTCGCGGGTAAAGCGTACTAAAACAGTGGTAGGAAACATGGCCAGTACTATGGTGGGCAGTGTTAAGTGATGCAGCGCATCTATAAAAGCCTCGCCTTTGTAAGGGAAACCCGCGAGCATAATATCGATTAATATAAACCCGGTATTAGGTGGTATTTCAAATAGTAACCCCATTCTACCCGACATAGGAAACCAGCCCAGCTTGAGCGAAAAAATCATAATAAGTAACAGCGCTAACCAAAAAACGGGAATAGAGTAGCCAATCATGGTGGTAGAGCTAATTAACTTATCCGGCCAACGGCGTGTGTATGCTGAGGCCAAAATGCCTGCTGGTACACCTACCACAACCGATACAATAAGAGCATAAACACACAGCTCTAATGTTGCGGGTATTAAATCTAAAATATGCTGAAAAACGTTATCTCCTGAGGCAAACGACACGCCCCAATCACCTTGAAATATACGCCCTAAAAACGCTAAATACTGCATAACGTAGTTGCTGTCATACATGTATTTATCTTCAAGTTCACTGTGCTGAGAAAAATTACCGCTAGGGATGCCACTTAAATTGCTAAGCGGATCACCAGGGAATAAATAGCTCAGCGAAAAGGTAAATATGCTGAGCATTAAAATCATGAATAAAAACAAGCCAAGGCGGCGTAATATATAATCAAGTATCATTATTTTTTCCTCGCGTTTGCGAGTGAAATAGCCCCAAATGGGCCAAGAGTTATCCCTTCTACATCGGCACTATTTGCTTGAAAACGCATGCCATGAGCAATAGGCACTAAAGGGAGCTGATCCATAATGAGCGCTTGAACCTGTTCGTAATACTGTTTACGTAAACTTAAATCAGTGGTGTCGAGCGCTTGGGTAAGCAATAAGTCAAATTGCGGGTTACACCAGTTAGCAGGGTTTTTACCGCTAAACGTGGCGGTGCAGCTCAGTAATGGGCTAAAAAAGTTATCTGGGTCGGGTGTATCGGCCGCCCAACCAAGTAATACGCTATCGTGGCGATGCTCACCTATACGCTGAATAAAAGTATTCCACTCGTACTCTACAATACTTACGTTAACCCCAATTTTGCGTAAATCGCTTTGCATCAGCTCTGCCATTTTGCGGGCATTAGGGTTATAAATTCGACTTACCGGCATAGCCCAAATGGTCATATCAAAGCCATTCGGTAACCCCGCTTCTATAAGTAGTTTTTTAGCCAGCTCTGGGTCAAACATAGGAATGTTTTCTTGTGGCTCAAACCCCCACGAGGTTGGCGGTAAAATCGATTGCGCGCGTATACCATTTCCGTAGTAAACAGCTTGCATTATTTTGTCTATATCAATTGCATGTGCAAGGGCTTTGCGTACTCTAATGTCATCAAAAGGGGCGCGCTCTGTATTAAAGGCCCAATAACCAATATTAAGGTTGGTTTCTTTTTCAACGTTTATATCATCTCGCTGCGCTAAGATACTCAATTGCGCGCTACTTGGGTGCGCGGTTACATCGCACTCTTTGGTCAGCATTTTTGCAATGCGCGTAGTGCCGTTAGTCGTAATATCATAAACCAGCTGTTCAAGGGCAACATCGTGCTTCCAATAAAGTGGGTTACGATAAAAGCGCACTAAGTGATCGCGGCGGTATTCTTTATAAATGTAAGGGCCTGTACCAATAGGGTACTGATCAAACAAATTAGTTTGATCGCGGGCTTTTAATTGCATGGCATATTCTTGCGACAGTACCACGGCGAAGTCAGTGGCCATATTAGTTAAAAAGCTGCTTTCTGGATGAAATAGCTCAAAGCGTACTTGATAGTCAGACACGCGTACTATTTTACGAATTAGCTGATCAATCCCCACACTTTGGAAATACGGGTAATTTGCATCGCCAACAAAATGGTACGGGTTGTACACGTCAAACAATCGGCTAAAGGTAAAAATAACATCGTCTGCATTAAAGTCGCGAGTAGGGGTAAAATAAGACGTTGTATGAAATTTAACGCCTTTACGCAGCGTAAAAGTGACCGACTTACCATCGTTGCTAATTTTCCAGTCGGTAGCCAACTCGCTTTTAAAATCTGCGGTAACAGGGTCAATACTAATTAAGCGGTCAAACAATTGATTAGCAATAATATCAATCGTTGAACCGGTGGTTGTTACTTGCGGGTTAAACGATACAGGGTTCGCTTCGGCGCAATAAACGAGGCCTTGGTTTTTTTCTTCTATTATTTCTTCTTTACTATCAAAGCAACCGGTTAGTGTGCTGGCTAGTAAAACAAGTAGTATTTTATGCACTCGCATAACCTCTAACTATTTATCTTCTAATAAATTGTATTTTTTAAGATAACCACGTAATTGATGATACGTTAAACCGAGGATTTCTGCAGTTTTCTTTTGATTAAATTGGCTATGCTCAAGCGCTTTATTAATCATATTTATTTCAAATTCGTTAGAGCGCTCTTTTAAGCTACAAGGGAACTCAATCGGGGCACTACGCGAGTTACTCGCTTCACTACTAGGCGCAGTAACGACTATAGGCTCAGGCGATGCACTTGGTGCTGCAATTGGGGCTTTAATACGCGCTTTGGGCCTAAACCGGCTTTCAAATGGGTCTAAAATAATTTGGTGAACGGGAATGTGTTCATTACCATGACGATACAAACTTCGTTCAACTACATTTTTAAGCTCCCGAATGTTACCTGGCCAGTCGTAATTTAGCAGGGTTTCGGTGGCGCTGCGGGTAAAGCCACTAAACAACTCCCATTCTAAATCGCGGGCCATATTCATCGCAAATTGCTCGGCAAGTAGCATAATATCGTCTTGACGCTCTCGCAGTGGGGGCAGGGTAATAACATCAAAAGCTAAGCGGTCAAGTAAGTCACTTCTAAATTTGCCCTGCTCAGCAAGGTGGGGTAAATCTTCGTTGGTGGCACACACTAAACGCGTATCTACCTTTACGGTGTGTTTACCGCCCACACGTTCAAATTCGCCGTATTCAATAACACGAAGAAGCTTTTCTTGTACCATAGCGGAAGTATTAGCCAACTCATCTAAAAATAAAGTACCGCTGTTAGCGCGCTCAAATCGGCCTTCGTGACGTTTACTTGCTCCGGTAAATGCACCACTTTCATGACCAAATAATTCGCTTTCGAGGAGGTTTTCGTTAAGGGCTGCACAGTTAAGCTTTACGTAGTTTTGATCCCAACGCTTTGATAAAAAATGCAAACGGGCGGCTATAAGCTCTTTACCGGTTCCTCGTTCGCCAATTATAAGCACCGGCTTATCTAAATTAGCTAACTGCGATACCTGATCAAGTACAGCTAAAAAGCTATCAGATTGGCCGAGTAAATTATCCTGTTGGCGATATTGGCTCATTTTTCCTAACTCTTGGTCATTTTTGCTAACAGTTAGTGTATTTCATAATCAGGGATAACTAAAGGAATTTGTATATTTAGTTTAACTTAATGAAAATAAAGTGTATTTTAGATTTTAAAAAGTTGGCAAGCATATTGATACTAGTTACAGCAGACCAACTAAGTTTATATTACAGAGGTAAATGTTATGGGAATTTTTTCGCGTTTTGCAGACATTGTTAATTCTAATATCAATGCCATTTTAGATAAAGCAGAAGACCCAGAAAAAATGGTTCGTCTTATTATCCAAGAGATGGAAGACACATTGGTAGAGGTTCGCTCTACGTCAGCTAAAACACTGGCTGAGAAAAAAGAATTAGTACGTCGTGTAGACACACTAAAAGCACAAGTAAGCGACTGGCAAGACAAAGCAGAGCTTGCACTGAGTAAAGACCGCGACGATCTAGCGCGTTCAGCATTACTTGAAAAGCAAAAATCGGCAGAAGCGGTGGCGGCAGTAGAGTCTGAGCTTGAGCATGTAGAGTCTCACATTGAGAAACTTCAACAAGAAGTGACCACACTACAAGAAAAGCTAGCCGATGCTAAAGCACGTCAAAAAGCAATTATTTTACGCCAACGTTCGGCTGAGTCGCGCCTTGAAGTGAAAAAAGCGCTTGATAGCTCTAAGGTAGAAGATGCACTTAATCGCTTTGAGCGTTACGAAACTAAAATTGATGGACTAGAATCTCAAATAGAGTCTTACGATTTAGGTAAAAAGTCGCTTGCAGATGAAATTGCCGACCTACAAAAAAATGAAAAGATAGATGATGAGCTTGCCGAACTTAAAAAGAAGCTAGCTGATAAATAACTTATAAAGGGGTACTTTAAGTGCCCCACTGCTTAAACATCGAATACGGATTGTCAGGAGAGGATTATGTTTGATCCAGAGATACTAATTGCACCCTTTATCTTGTTCATGATTTTTGTTGCGCCACTGTGGTTAATTTTACATTACCGGAGCAAAAAGCAAGTGAGCCAAGGGTTAAGTGAGCATGAACATCGCCAGTTATTGGAACTTGCCCACAAGGCCGAAAAAATGGCTGATAGAGTAGAAACCCTTGAAGCATTACTCGATCAAGAGTCACCACAATGGAGACGCAAAGTATGAGTGCCAAACGCGAATTATTAAGAGACCCACAGCGCGGTAAAATCGCCGGTGTATGTGCGGGATTAAGTGACTACTTTAATATGGAGTTATGGTTAGTTCGCATTATTTTTGTTAGTGCGGTACTGCTAACGGGTGGCCCATTATTTGTGGTAGCGTATATTGCAGCGTGGTTTATTTTAGATAAAAAAGACCCCACAACTATACATACAAGTAGCTCAACTAAAACTGACGATCCGCTAGAAGTTAAATTTAAAGTTTGGCAAAAAGGCGAGCCACCGCGCCGCGCTTTGCAAGACTTAAAAGAGCGTTTAGCGCGAATAGACACGCGCCTTCAAGATATGGAGCGCCATGTTACTTCAAGCGAATTTACGGTTAGCCGTGAAATCAACAAACTTTAAAGGATTTAATAGCACTTTATTCGGTGATTAACAGCATCAATGAAGTGCTAGCCCATTATGAGTAGCACTTCATTTGCCAAAAAAACCTTTAAAAGCATTAAAGGTTCAGCCCAAAAAGCCCTTCATCGTAGTTTAGATCAACACGTAAAATTGGCCGTAACCGGCCTAAGTGGTAGTGGTAAAACCGCGTTTATTACTGCACTTGTTAAGCACCTTACAACACAAAGTGATGATAAAAACCTACCGTTTTTTGATGTAATGCGAGAGCACCGCCACATAGCCACTAAAGTGGTACCGCAAGAGGCATTAAAAGTGCCTACGTTTGACTATCCGCGGGCGCTTAATGCCTTACTCCCAAGTGATGGGGAGCCTACATGGCCTGCATCAACCGAGCGTATTAACACCCTGCGTTTGGCCATTAAATACCAAAGTGCCTCAGGGTTACGTGGACATTTTTCGCCGCAATCTACGCTGTATTTAGATATTATTGACTACCCAGGTGAATGGCTACTTGATTTACCCATGCTTGAGCAAAGCTATAGCCAGTGGTGCGAGCAACAATACCCGCTGTTACTACATTACCCGCGTGTAAACGCCTCTACTGAATTTATAAACGCGCTTGAACAGCTTGATTTAAATGCCCCTGTAGATGAAAGCTTACTTGCACGCATTGCAGCGCTTTATCAAAGTATGCTGGTAGGGCTTAAAAAAGATACTAAGCTTGCCATGTTACAACCTGGGCGAATGCTTATGCCCGGCGACTTACAAGGTGCGCCGCTGTTATTGTTTTTTCCAGTAAATGCACAGCATATAAAAAGTGATGAGGTAGTGCCTGGCTCTAACTTAGCGCATTTAATTAAGCGCTTTAACGCCTATGTAAAAGAAGTGGTTAAGCCATTTTATAATGAGCACTTTAAACACTTTGACCGCCAAATTGTGTTGGTAGACGTACTCAGCGCTTTAAACGAAGGCCACGAAACACTCCAAGAGCAAAGTAGTGTTATAAACCAATTACTTGCTCACTTTAATTACGGCGAGTCGGGTTTTTTTAAGCGCTTATTTAAACCCAACATAGATAAAATACTCTTTGCAGCTAATAAGTCAGATCATATCAGTGCTAAACATCATAAAGACTTAGCACTGCTACTGGATTCACTCGTACATGAGCAAAGTAATCACTTAAAGTTTGACGGTGTACAAATAGAAACCATGGCTATGTCGTCAATTGCTGCAACGCAGCCGCGCCAAGTGGCCGATAAAGGCCAAACGTTAGATTGTATTTATGGCAAACCACTTAACGAGCAAGACTGGCTTACTTATTTACCTCCACAGCCACCAAAGCGCATGCTTAATAAAAACGAGTGGCCAGCGCAGGGCTTTGAGTTTTTATCGTTTTCACCTATGCCAAACCCCGATAAGCAACTTAAACATATTCGCCTTGATCATGTGATGCAGTATCTGTTAGGAGACAAATTATCATGAACGACACACAGCAAACATTTCAGGCGGGTAGGCGAATTGATACCCAAGCTGATGAGCAGGTTGAGGCAACGCTTGCCCCTGCAAAAATAATTACTCAAGGTCAAAGTGATTACATTGAAGAGCCTGAAGAAGAACTTCTTGATGAAGAAATAGACCTAGAGCCGGTATATAAAAAATCTAAGTGGCAAACGCTTAAAGGGGTGTTTGCTATAAGCTTTTTAGTGTTAGTGCTACTTGAGTTTGCATATTCGTTAGTATTTGCATTTCAGCAATCGGTAATTTTAGGCGGCGTTTATTTAACAGCCGTGGTAAGTGGTGTGCTATTAATTGGGCGCATGCTCTGGCGCGAATACAGAATGCTGCGCAGTTTAAAGCGCAATCAGTTACACCGCCATGAAGCCGATAGGCTTTTAAATAGTGAGCAAGTAGGCGGCGCATTACCTTGGCTTGAAAAGCTAAACAAGCACCAACAGCTCGACAACTTCGAGGCGTTTAAAAACCAAGTAGCTACCCATCATAGCGATAAAGAAATAATGACCCTTTACGCCAATAGCTTACTTATAACCCAAGACACGCAAGCTAAAAAGCTGATAAACCGCTTTGCGACAGAGTCAGCCTTGCTTGTTGCCCTAAGCCCCCTTGCGCTGGTGGACATGATGGCGGTGCTTTGGCGCGGTACTAAGTTAATTGAGCAAATTGGTAAAATTTATGGCATTGGTTTTGGTTACGCAAGCCGCATTAAGCTCTACCGAATGCTAATAAAACAAGTGATGTTTGTAGGTAGTGCTGAGCTTGTATCTGATTTAGCAGCCACAGCGTTAAGTGCTGAGCTTTTAGGCAAGCTTTCGGGGCGTGCTGCACAAGGTGTAAGCGCCGGTATTTTTACAGCGCGTATTGGTTACAAAGCAATGGAGCTTAGCCGCCCACTGCCAAGGCTTGAAAATAAACGCAGCTTGTTAAAAGGCACAGTGCAAAGTATCGCCAGTAAAATTATGAACCGAAAAAAGGGCGAGCCAACGCGATAGGGTCTGTTGAACTTTTAAGGTTAAACTTGCAGCAGTCTGTTTGGTATTTAGGTAAGGCAGAGCCTATGTAGTGTGGTTATTTCCCATAATTGGGCGATAACGTAGCATGTATGCCAAACAGGCGCTGCCCAAAGGGTTCTTCCTAGGAGCTATTTACTCTTTGTTGCTCGGTTTTTACTTATTCTTACATGGATGTAAGTCATTAGAATAACGCAGGAGCAGTTATCGAGTCTACTAGGTTACAAACCTCGCGCCGCGATTAAATAGCCCCTAGTTTGAACAAGTTTTAACCCGCAAAGATCAACAGACCCTAAAACAGCGTGGCAATATTTGTGTACAAAACCGCGCTGAGCGGTTTTTGCACAAATAGCCGTCTGAGCATCCGGCATGCTTGTGATTTAAACTGCGGTGCGTTTTATTTATGTAATTGACACACATAATAAAAACGAGATCCCACAATGAGCAAGCATCATATTAATACCCAATGTATTCATGGCCCACAAAAAGCAAACGATCCGCACGGCGCACTCACGTCACCTTTGTATCAAACCTCTACCTTTCATTTTGAAAACGCCGCACAAGGCGCTGCTCGTTTTGCAGGCGAAGAGCCAGGTTATATTTACACCCGCTTAGGTAACCCAACCACCACCGAACTTGAGCAAAAAGTAGCACAGTTAGAAGGCTGCGAAGCTTCAGCGGCAACGGCTACAGGTATGGGCGCTGTTTCGGCATCGGTATTAAGCTTTTTATCGCAGGGCGATCACCTTGTTGCATCAAGTGCGTTGTACGGTTGTACATTCGCGTTTTTTGCACATATGTTGCCGCGCTGGGGAATAGAAGTCACGTTTGTTGATATGACCTGCGAAGACGAACTCCGCGCTGCCATTAAACCTAATTCAAAAATGATATTTGTAGAAACGCCAATTAATCCCACTATGGCGGTTATTGATTTGGCACTGATTGGCGCAGTTGCAAAAGAGCACAATTTAATAAGTGTGGTCGACAACACCTTTTTAACACCATTACTGCAATCACCTAAGCAGTACGGTATAGATATTATTATGCATAGCGCCACCAAATATTTAAACGGCCATGGTGATGTAGTAGCCGGGCTTGTGTGCGGAACGCAAGAGCACATTACCTTAATAAAAATGACAGTACTTAAAGATATTGGTGCCACCATAAGCCCGCACGACGCTTGGCTAATAAACCGCGGCTTAAAAACCTTAGCCATACGCATGGAGCGTCACTGCCAAAGCGCGCAAACGGTTGCCGAATATTTAGAGGCGCATCCACAGGTTAATATTGTTTATTACCCCGGGCTTAAATCGCATCCTGGTAACAAATACATAGGCAATCAAATGAAAGCTGCAGGTGGCGTTATTGCATTTGAAATTAAAGGCACCCTTGCTCAGGGAGCGCAGTTTATTGATAGCATGAAGCTTTGCACGCTTGCTGTAAGTTTAGGTGATGCTGAAACGCTTATTCAACACCCTGCATCAATGACTCACTCGCCTTATACACCCGAGGAGCGAGCAGCCGCAGGCATAAGTGATGGCTTAATAAGGCTCTCAGTAGGGCTTGAAGATGTTAACGACATTATTAGTGATTTAAACCAAGCTTTTACTAAAATTGGTTAAGTGTATTTAATTGTATACGGTACATTTGGCTTTTAAGGCCTTTATAAATGGAGGTGTTTACTATTCGTTCCTTTTGTGTAATTTTAAATTTACAGTTTAGGTGATCGTGCCAAATGTCGATATACGCTTAACTATTAAACTTTTCTTCACTTTTGCATAGTATGGCTGCATTAGATATTCACTCATCTTGAGTATCACACTGACACACATTTAGGGCTTAACCCCAAGAAGGTTATTATGGCTAAAGCAAGTAAGTACACCTCTAAAACACCTGATGAAAATGGTGTTATACATTGGAGCGAAGAAGAAAATAAAATTTGGTCTGAGCTTGTAGCACGCCAACTTGCGTGCATAGAAGGCAAAGCGTGCGATGAATATATGGAGGGGCTTAAAAAAATAAACCTACCTCTGGATCGTATACCGCAGTTAAGCGAGCTTAACGAAGTGCTTCTTGCCTCTACTGGTTGGCAAGTAGCGCCTGTGCCTGCGCTTATCGATTTTGATGAGTTTTTTAGGTTGTTGGCAAACAAACAATTTCCGGTAGCCACGTTTATTCGTAGCCGTGAAGAGTTTGACTACCTTCAAGAGCCAGATATTTTCCATGAAATATTTGGCCACTGCGCCATGTTAACCAACCCTGACTTTGCCGAATTCACACACAAATATGGCCAATTAGGGTACGCAGCGCAGAAAAAAGATCGCGTGTACCTTGCGCGTATGTATTGGTTTACGGTTGAGTTTGGTTTAATGCAAACCGAAAACGGCCTACGCATTTATGGCGGCGGTATTTTATCAAGCCCGGGTGAAACGCAATACGTGTATTCAGATACACCAGAGATAACGCCCATGAGCGTCATTGATGTGCTGCGTACGCCGTACCGTATTGATATTATGCAACCACAGTACTACACCATTAACTCGATTCATGATCTGTTTGATATATCGCAAATGGACATTATGTCTTTGGTTGAGCAAGCTAAAGCGCTTGGTTTGCACGACCCAAAATTTCCACCAAAAGAAAAATTAGCCAGTTAACTTTAATTTAAAAAGAAACGCTAAAGTAAGGATTTAAAATGTCTTCATTAAGTGAACAAAAATGCGAAGCTTGCCACGTAGATGCACCAAAAGTATCTGACGAAGAGCTTGCACAATTAATTACTAAAATCCCAGACTGGGTACCCGAGGTACGCGACGGCATCATGCAGCTAGAGCGTGTTTATAAGTTTAAAAACTTTAAGCAAGCTATGGCGTTTACTAACAAAGTAGGCGATATGGCAGAAGATGAAGGCCATCACCCAGGTTTATTAACCGAGTGGGGTAAAGTAACGGTTACATGGTGGAGCCATTCAATTAAAGGCCTACACAAAAACGACTTTATTTGCGCAGCTAAAACAGACGACGTATTTAACGCGCTGTAATTAAAAAATTAATTGAGCAGATTAAAAAGGCACTTATTTTTATAAGTGCTTTTTTATCGCAACAAAATTACGTAGTTAAATAAAGCGCTTATTTAAGGTTTTTCGCTATTTAACATGTCATCGTGTTCGGCCATATCCCACGGAAGTTCCCCTGGGCTATTACCTAAAAAGTGTAAGTAATTCTCAAATTGATCAAGAATGTCCTTCACAATATCATCTTCACTGTAGCCATATACATCGTAAGATAAGCCACCGCGGCGCAAGAAAACATCTGCCTTGTAATACATCTCGGTGTTATCACCATCAGGCTTTAGCTCTGTGTAGGCAAAGCTTGGCATTGAGTGCTCAGTGAGCCGGATATCATACACAAAATCAACATGATCATGGCGTAGTACTGTTAAATGGGCGCGGCCTAAGTCAGAATCAAAATCGACCTCTGCATGCCACTGGCGTGCTTTTAATTCTGCTTGGACTGCTTGCATTGCTTGTACCACCGCACTACTAATGAAAGTATGCACTTTTTCCTTATTAGGGTAATTAACCATAGCGGCTAATCGGCGCTTCCAATGTGATAGGTTAACATTGCGGCTATTGAGCGCATGTGCTTGTAAGCTCGTATCGCGGTGCCCTTCAATGGTAAGTGCGCGCCAAAGTCCTGCAGTTGCAATAAGCATAATAATAGCAAAGGGTAAGGCACTGGCTATGGTCATGGTTTGTAGCGCGCTAAGCCCACCCGCTACTAATAGAACAGCGGCTACGGCGCCCTCAAGCACAGCCCAAAACACTCGTTGCCATGCAGGCGTATCTATACTCCCGCCAGAGGCGAGGGAGTCAATAACTAACGAGCCCGAATCAGATGATGTAACAAAAAAGGTAATGATTAAAATAACCGTCAGTAGCGAAATAATAAACGATAAAGGTAGCACTTCAAATAATTGAAATAATGCAACGGCATGGTTTGCTTGAACATCGGTTATTAATGTATTAAACCCTTCATTCATTATTAAATTTAGCGCGGTATCACCAAACACAGAAAACCATAAAAAGGTAAAAATAGTCGGAACTAGCATCACGCCAACTACAAATTGCCTAATGGTTCGTCCGCGGCTAATTTTAGCGATAAACATACCAACAAAGGGGGCCCACGCTATAGTCCAGCCAAATATAAATAGAGTCCAGTTACCAATCCAATCACTACGGCTATAGGCTTGTAAATTAAAAGTACGCTCAACAATACCACTGAGGTAGCTGCCGGTATTTTGTAAAAACGATTCAAGAATATGAATAGTCGGGCCAATAAAAAACACAAAGGCCATTAACGATACGGCAAGTGTCATGTTTATTATAGATAAACGCTTTACACCTTTATCCATACCTGCCACTACAGAAAACGTTGCCGCTGCAGTAATAATAACAATAGCGGTAATTTGTACTGTGGTATTAATAGGGATGCTTGGCCATAAGTAGTGTAACCCTGCATTAATTTGAGTAACCGACAGCCCTAATGTTGTGGCAATACCAAATAGCGTGCCTAATATGGCAAACACATCAACAGTGTGCCCAATAGGACCATATATTTTATCACCAATAAGTGGATACAAGGCTGAGCGAATAGACAGCGGAAGACCATGGCGAAATGCAAAGTAAGCAAGCACTAAACCAACAATCCCATAGATTGCCCATATATGAAAACCCCAATGAAAAAACGCAATTTGCATAGCCTGCTTAGCGGCATCAACGGTTTCTGCGGCGCCGGCGGGCGGAGATGCGTAATGGAGTACGGGCTCTGCGACACCAAAATAAAGTAATGCGACTCCGTAACCGGCCGAAAATAGCATGGCAAACCATTCACCAAAGCTGTATTGCGGCTGTGCATGATCAGGGCCCAGCTTGATATTTCCCCAGCTGGAGGCGGCAACACAAACGATGAAAACTAAGAAGATGGCAACTGATAACATATAAAACCAGCCAAAGGTTTCTGTTATCCACTTGAGGGCGACACTGAATGCTTGCCCTGCCAGTTCAGGGTTGCTACTTGTACCAATGACCAAAAGCAGAATAATAAATACCGCGGGCAAAAATACCGGTAGCAAAATAGTTGAGCGTAAAGCAGTTTTTGTCATATTAATCCTTAATATTAATTGCTAACTTTCAAGTATGCTTTACTACCTTATTATATCTTTGGTGTGTTGGCTAATTCAGTCGTTTGTTTGTATGCGTATATTGCTTTGATTTAAGGTTGAGTTGAGCACAGAGAAACCCAACAGTTTAGTTATTTGAGAGATAAACTCTAATTTAAACAAAAAGCCCTAAACCCAAAGGGCTTAGAGCTTTTTATATACTTAACTTTAAAGTATCGTTGGGTTTCGTTTCACTCAACCCAACCTACGCTTACAGCTTCTTTTAATCATCAATTGAGCGTAGTAGGGCGTTGATGCCTACTTTTTCGCGTGTTTGTTGATCTACTTTTTTCACGATAATTGCAGCGTACAGGCTGTGGGTGCCATCTTTTGATGGGAGTGCGCCTGGTACTACTACTGCGCCTGCTGGGACGCGGCCGTAGTGAATTTCGCCAGTTTCACGGTCGTAAATACGGGTGCTTTGGCTGATGTAAACGCCCATTGAAATTACAGCGCCTTCTTCTACGACTACGCCTTCAACAATTTCAGAACGTGCGCCAATAAAACAGTTGTCTTCAATGATGGTTGGGTTAGCTTGTAGTGGCTCTAAAACGCCGCCTATGCCAACACCACCCGATAAATGTACGTTCTTACCAATTTGTGCACACGAGCCCACTGTGGCCCATGTATCAACCATGGTGCCTTCGTCTACAAATGCGCCAATGTTTACGTACGATGGCATAAGTACCACATTTTTACCTACAAAGCTGCCTTTGCGGGCTACCGCATTGGGTACTACGCGCATACCGCCTTGCTGAAACTGCTCCGGCGTATAGTCGCTAAATTTAAGCGGTACTTTGTCGTAAAACTGATTTACGCCGTCGTTCATTGGTTGGTTGTCGCGAATACGAAACGACAGTAAAACGGCTTTTTTAAGCCATTGGTGTACAACCCATTCGCCTGATATTTTTTCAGCAACGCGGGCAGCGCCGCTATCTAGTAGTTCTAGTGCATCGATAATAGCTTGTTTAACATCGCTAGACACGGTGCTTGGGCTAATGTTGTCGCGGTTGTCCCACGCGTTTTCTATCATCGTTTTTAAATCTGACATGGTGTGTCCTTATTCTGTTTCGGCGTTGAATTTTTTACGTAATGCCTGATGAATTTTGGCTTGCTCTTCATCAGTCAGCGCTTGGTATTCGTTATTTGATACGACAAAGAAATCCTCAGCACGTTCACCTACCGTTGTGATACGGGCAGCGTGAATGTGCAATAAATGCGCTTGGAAAACTTCGGCAATTTTGGTTAGTAAACCGGGTATATCTACAGCTTGAATTTCTATTAGGCTGCGATCTTTACGCGCGTGCGGGCGCAGTACAATTTTGGGTTTAATATTAAAGTCTTTAAATCGTTGCGAGCGATTCTTTTTAAAGCGTATTTTTTTACGTGGCTCGTTCAGTGCTTGCTCAAGCCCACGTTTAATTGACTGAGCACGGCTACTTGCAATAGGGTCGCCGCTCACTTCAAGTATTACAAAGTTAAATAGGGCGTAGCCATCTTTAGTTGTAAGCACCTGCGCGTGTTGTATTTGCGCCTTTTTAGAACCAATTACGCTAACTAAGCGAGCGAATAACGGCCCAGAGTAGGGGCTATAAGCAAACACTTGCGTGCCACCATGCATTGCTTTATCAGAAACAATGACACTGGGTAGGCTCAAGTCTGCGCATTTTAATAGGTGTTCACTTTGCCATGATATTTGCTGCTCGCTAAAGGCAGTAAAGTAATTGGCTTTAAAGCGGCTCCAAATTAAATCAATTTGGTTTTCTAGGTAGCCCAAATTAAGTAAGCGCTGTTTAGCTTGGTGTTTTTTATCGCGTATTTGGTCGCGTTGATCCATTGGGTTTTCAAGCCCTAGGCGCAATGCGCGCTGAGTATGCAGGTAGAGTTCGCGCAGTAACGTGTTTTTCCAATCATTCCATAAATTATCGTTGGTAGCGCGTATATCGGCAACGGTTAAACAATAGAGGTAGTCGAGCTGGCGCTCATTTTTTACCCGTGATGCAAAGTCTTTAATTACACCTGGGTCATTTATATCTTTACGTTGTGCTGTAACCGACATAAGTAAATGGTTACCAACGAGCCACGAAATAAGCTTGCCATCAGATGAGGGGAAACCATGCAATTTAGAAAAAGCAATAGCATCAACCGATCCAAGCTCTGAATGATCGCCCCCACGGCCTTTCGCAATATCATGAAAAATACCCGCTAAATAAAGCAGCTCGGGCTTATCCATACGGGTTACTATTTCACTACAAATAGGAAACTCGCTCACTTTAGATTTATCAAAATATTGGTAAATATTATTGATTAATTTATGGGTGTGCTCATCTACCGTGTAGGCATGAAATAAATCAAACTGCATTTGCCCAAATATATTACGCCACTGTGGTAAATAGGCGGCCAACATGCCGTGCTTGTGCATGAGCGTAAATGCGCGGCCCATGCCGTTTGGGTGTTTTACAATACGCATAAATGCTTCGCGACATGCCGCATAATCTTGTAAATCACCTAATAGGCGCCTGCGTACTTGCCTAATGGTACGAATAGTACTTGGGTAAATATGCGTAATTTCGGGATTGTCGGCAATATGCTCAAACAAAACAAACAGTTGATCGCGTCTAAAAAATACCGATGGGTTTTTAACCCTTATTTGGTGGCCAACACGTTCAAAGTCTTTGTCTAACTCAATTACTGGTGCTTCGCTGCTCTCTGGCATGATACTTTCTTCAAAGTAAGATAACAGCATTTGATTAAGCTCGCGTACGCGGCTCATTATTCTAAATAAGCGTTTCATCATACGCTCAACTGACGCTTTACCATCACTTCCAAACCCGAGTATTTCTGCGGCGTTGGGTTGGTGGTCAAACAGTAAGCGGTTTTCTGAGCGCCCAGCGGCTAAATGCAATGCAAAGCGAATATTCCAAAGGTTTTCTAGGCACTCTGAAAGCTCTTGAAACTCTTCATGCGTTAAGTAGCCGTGGTTAATGAGCTCTTGTAAGGTTTCGGCTCTAAAGTGCTTTTTAGCAACCCAAATAATGGTTTGCAAGTCGCGCAGTCCACCTGGGTTTTCTTTAATGTTTGGCTCTAGGTTATACGCTGTGCCATGGCATTTTTTATGACGTAAGTTTTGCTCTTGTACTTTGGCCACAAAAAATTCGCCGGAGCGCCAAACGGGGGTCTCGATAATATGTGTTTTAAGTTTTTCAAACTCAATGTGGTTACCAAAAATAAGGCGACTTTCAAGCAAGCTGGTAGCAAAGGTAACGTCTTCACGCTTTTGCTCTATGGCTTGTTCAATGGTACGCACACTGTGGCCTATCTCAAGGTTGAGATCCCAAAGCATGGTAACAAACTGGCCTATTTTTTCGCAGATTTGCTCGCTAGGCGGTTGCGTAACGAGCAATAAAAAGTCAATGTCGGAGTAGGGGTGTAACTCGCCACGCCCGTAACCGCCCACAGCAATAAGGGCTAGATCAGGTTCATGAGCTAAATCGTAAACATGAAACAGTTTAATTAGCAGGCGGTCTATAAACTCTGCCCGGGCATTAATTAAATTACCAACTGGTTGCTTAGAGAATTCGTTATGTAACCACTTATAAAAATAGCTAGAACAATCGCGATAATCGCTCAGCTGCTCAGCATCGCTAAGCAACTTTTTTACTTTGTTGGGTAATGCCACGTGGGCTGGCTCCTTATTGAACCTTTCACATATAACAAGCTGTACTTATCATATGCTGTGGTTTTGTTATTAGTGTTCGATAATCCTGTCGATAGTATCATCCGATCGCAGCGTTAAAATTTCAACACCATTTTCAGTCACTAATAAGGTATGTTCCCACTGTGCAGACAAACTACGGTCGCGTGTAACAACAGTCCACTCATCTTTTAAAAGTTTACACTGGCGCTTACCTGCGTTAACCATTGGCTCTATTGTTAAACACATACCCGCTTTAAGGGTTTCGCCAGTACCGGCTTTACCGTAGTGCATTACTTGTGGCTCTTCGTGGAATTCGCTACCTATACCGTGGCCGCAGTATTCACGTACAATAGAGTAATTAAAGCTCTCAGCGTATTTTTGGATTGCTTCACCAATATCGCCTAAACGCACACCAGGTTTTACCATTTTTATGGCAAGGTATAAGCTTTCTTGTGTTACTTGTGCAAGACGCTTACCTTGAATATTAGGTGTACCTACATGAAACATTTTAGAGGTATCGCCATGGTATCCATCTTTAATTACGGTGACATCAATGTTGACGCTATCGCCATCTTTTAACGGTTTGTCATTTGGAATGCCATGACAAATTACATGATTTACAGAGGTACATACCGACTTAGGAAAACCGTGGTAATTTAACGGCGCAGGGATAGCATCTTGCACATTTACAATATAATCATGACAAATTGTATTTAGCTCATCAGTAGTCACACCCGGCACTACATGTGGTTCAATCATTTCAAGTACGTCTGCCGCTAAACGCCCGGCTACACGCATTTTTTCAATTTCTTCAGGGGTCTTGATCACAGCGCTCATTGAGGCTCCAAAGTTGCATTTTTTAACATTTATCGTCGCACAAATTTTGCACGCGACGTTGAGTATTTAATTTTAATATGGTATAAAGCGCGCCGTCTTTTTACAAATAAATTCTTAAATGATTTTTTGTATTTAAGGCAAACACAATTTTATTTTAACACACACACGTATCGTCACATACACTTGGGTGCATTTGAAGTTTAAATACTTCGGTGTTGGTGCTATGGGATATGTGGAGGCCTAACCCTAAACTACATAGAGGATTTACAAAATGGCAAACGTTTCAATGCGCGATATGCTTCAAGCTGGTGTTCACTTTGGTCACCAAGCACGTTACTGGAACCCTAAGATGAAGCCTTTCATCTTCGGCGCACGTAACCGTGTACATATCATCAACCTTGAGCAAACAGTACCAATGTTCAACGACGCACTTAAGTTTTTATCAAGTGCTGCTGCAAACAAAGGTAAAGTTCTTTTCGTTGGTACTAAGCGCGCAGCAAGCGAAGCAGTTAAAGAAGCTGCTTTACAAAGCGACCAGTTCTTCGTTAACCACCGTTGGTTAGGTGGTATGTTAACTAACTGGAAAACAGTTCGTCAGTCAATCAAGCGTCTTAAAGACCTTGAAGCGCAAAGCCAAGACGGTACTTTCGAGAAGTTAACTAAGAAAGAAGCGTTAATGCTTACTCGCGAAATGGAAAAGCTTGAAAAGAGCCTTGGCGGTATCAAAAACATGGGTGGCCTTCCAGACGCTATCTTCGTTATCGATGCTGATCACGAGCACATTGCTATCCGTGAAGCTAACAACCTAGGTATTCCAGTTGTTGCAATCGTTGATACTAACTCTAACCCTGACGGTGTTGATTACATCGTACCTGGTAACGATGATGCTATCCGTGCAATCAACCTTTACACTAGCTCTGTTGCAGCTGCTATCACTGAAGGTCGTGAGAACAACATCGTTGCTCAAGCTGAGAAAGACGACTTTGTAGAAGCTGAGTAATTAGCTGTCATCAAGTCTTCACCTTTTTAAGGTGAAGACTTGCTATTCTTGTAGAGCGGTTTACCCGCTTATCTAATACCTGATTTGAGGATTTACTAATGGCTGTAACTACTGCCCTAGTTAAAGAATTACGCGAGCGTACTGGCGCTGGCATGATGGATTGTAAAAAAGCGTTAACTGAAACTGATGGCGACATCGAGTTAGCGATTGAAAACATGCGTAAGAGCGGTGCTGCAAAGGCTGCTAAAAAAGCAGGTAACATTGCTGCTGAAGGTACTATCATCATCAAGAAAAACGATGGTGTTGCAGTACTTGTAGAAGTTAACTGTCAAACTGACTTCGTAGCAAAAGACGAAAGCTTCTTAGCATTTGCTAACAAAGTTGCTGACGCTGCTATCGCTGAAACAATCACTATCGAAGACTTACAAGCTAAGTTTGAAGAAGACCGTGTTGAGCTAGTAACTAAGATTGGCGAAAACATCAACGTACGTCGCCTTCAGTACATCACTGGCGAAACACTTGTTGAATACCGTCACGGTGAGCGTATTGGTGTTGTTGTTGCAGGTGTTGCTGATGAAGAGACTCTTAAGCACATTGCAATGCACGTTGCTGCATCAAACCCAGAGTACTTAACGCCTGAAGATGTACCTGCTGACGTTGTTGAAAAAGAAAAGCAAGTACAAATCGACATCGCGATGAACGAAGGTAAGCCTGCTGAAATCGCTGAAAAAATGGTTGTTGGCCGCATGAAGAAATTTACTGGTGAGGTTTCTCTTACTGGTCAAGCTTTCATCATGGAGCCTAAAAAATCTGTTGGCGAAATTCTTAAAGAGAAAAACGCAACAGTTACTAGCTTCGCACGTGTAGAAGTTGGTGAAGGTATCGAGAAGAAAGAAGAAGATTTTGCTGCTGAAGTTGCTGCTCAAATTGCAGCTGCTAAAGGCGAGTAAGATTAACTATTTGTGATGCATAAGGAAATTAGATGCCATTAAAGTACTATTTGCTTTTGCGTCACGCTTAGAAATTCTTTAAAATAACCGCGCTTTTATGTTTATCATAAGCGCGGTTATTTTTTACCCATAATTCAATAAAAAGTTGGCCCCAATACTATGACTATCAATCGTAAACCTATTTTTAGACGTGTTCTTCTTAAATTAAGTGGTGAAGCTTTAATGGGAGACGAAGGCTTCGGCATCGACCCTAAAGTATTAGATCGTATGGCTCAAGAGATTAAAGAGCTGGTAGAGCTTGACGTAGAAGTGGGTTTGGTTATCGGCGGTGGTAACTTTTTACGTGGTGGCTCGCTAGCTGAGGCTGGCATGAACCGCGTAGTGGGCGATCACATGGGTATGCTTGCAACGGTAATGAATGGCCTTGCAATGCGTGATGCGCTACACCGTGCATTTGTTAATTGTCGTTTAATGTCGGCAATTCCACTAAACGGCGTATGTGACGCATATAACTGGGCCGAAGCAATTAGCTTATTGAAATCTGGCCGCGTTGTTATTTTTTCAGCAGGCACAGGTAACCCGTTCTTTACCACTGACTCTGCTGCGTGTTTACGCGGTATTGAAATTGAAGCCGACACGGTAATTAAAGCCACTAAGGTTGATGGGGTATTCAGTGATGATCCGGTTAAAAACCCAGATGCCACGCTTTATCGTCATTTAAGCTACAATGAAATCATTGATAAAGAACTAAAAGTAATGGATTTAGCGGCGTTTACACTCGCTCGCGATCATAATATGCCATTGAGCGTATTTAACATGAATAAATCAGGCGCGTTAAAACGCGTAATTATGGGTGAAGAAGAAGGCACGCTTATCTCTTCACAAGCCTCAGATGAAGTAATCAAATAATTAGGATTAAACCGTGATTAACGATATTCAAAAAGATGCGCAAGAGCGCATGCAAAAAAGTGTAGCAGCACTAGGTAGTCAATTATCAAAAATCCGTACGGGCCGTGCTCATCCGGCAATATTAGACGGTATCATGGTATCGTACTACGGCGCTGATACACCACTTAACCAAGTGGCTAA
This sequence comes from Pseudoalteromonas sp. S3785, assembly GCF_005887365.1. Lineage (NCBI taxonomy): Bacteria > Pseudomonadati > Pseudomonadota > Gammaproteobacteria > Alteromonadales > Pseudoalteromonadaceae > Pseudoalteromonas > Pseudoalteromonas sp. S3785. Next base: position 32,299 of record NZ_PNCT01000010.1, read on the forward strand.
TGTAACAATTGAAGACTCTCGTACTCTAGCTATTGGCGTATTCGATAAGTCTTTAGCGCAAGCTGTAGAAAAAGCAATTATGGCGTCTGACTTAGGCTTAAACCCAATGTCTGCAGGTACGGTAATTCGTGTGCCACTTCCTCCGCTTACAGAAGAGCGTCGTAAAGATTTGATTAAAATTGTACGTGGCGAAGTAGAAAGCGGCCGTGTTGCTGTGCGTAACATTCGTCGTGATGCTAACGGCGATATTAAATCGTTATTAAAAGATAAAGAAATTTCTGAAGATGAAGCGCGTCAAGCAGAAGATACAATTCAAAAGCTTACAGATAAATTCATTAAAGAAATGGATACGCAGTTAACTGCTAAAGAAGCTGAATTGATGGAAATCTAAGCAGCTAAATAACCTCAATGTAGGTTATGAAATATATTAGTTTTGAAACGCCGTCTAGGGTATACTAGGCGGCGTTTTTTTATGGAATACTCAATATTTATGGTTCTAGACGCTGACACAATTTCACAGCAATGCTTACCTAAACATGTTGCCATCATCATGGATGGTAACGGGCGTTGGGCACAAGCTAGAAATAGACCTCGTGTGTTCGGGCATAAAAAAGGCGTGGACGCAGTTCGTCAATCTGTTCAGTTTTGTACTAAATTAGGGATACAATCGTTAACCTTATTTGCTTTTAGTAGTGAAAACTGGCGCCGCCCCGAAGACGAAGTAAACACGTTAATGGAGCTTTTTTTGTTTGTTTTAACAAAGGAAGTCAAAAAGCTTCATAAAAATAATGTAAAACTGACCATTATTGGAGATTTATCACGATTCTCTGAAAGTTTACGTAGCAAAGTAAACGCTGCGCATGAACTAACAGCAGATAACACCGGTTTGCATTTAAATGTAGCCGCTAATTATGGCGGTAGATGGGATATGGTAAATGCAGCAAAGCAACTTGCATTACAAGTTGAAAACGGACAACTCAAGGCTGAGGATGTTACAGAAGAGCGCATAGCACAGCATATGAGCATGGCAGACCAAGCCGAGCCGGATTTATTAATTCGCACGGGTGGTGATGTTCGTATTAGTAACTTTTTACTATGGCAAGCTGCATACGCGGAACTTTACTTTACCGACACTCTTTGGCCTGATTTTAACGAAGCCGCATTTGCAGAGGCCATTGCGTGCTACGTTGCCAGAGAAAGACGTTTTGGTTGCACGGGCGAACAAATAAAACAACTACTCGCTCAAACCTAAAATAGAATAAGGGTCACAATTTTGTTAAAACAACGAATTTTAACCTCGGTTGTATTAGCGCCGTTAGCGCTAGCCTTGGTTTTTTATACTCCACTAACACTGTTTAGTTATTTCGCCGGTATTATTGTTTTACTTGGCGCGTGGGAGTGGTCTGCATTTATGGGTCTGTGTGGAAAATTAAAGCGCGGCGCATTTGTCGTGTTAATCGCCGCCTTATTGGCGCTATTAAATTTACATTGGCCAATAGAGTCTTTGTGGCAAAACGGCCAGTTGGTTGGTGATGCTAATTACCTGTTTACGCTCTCGTTTGCATGGTGGATTGTGGCCAGTTATTTAATTTGGCGCTACCCAGCTATGGCTAAAGCATGGAACGAAGGCCTAGTAATGCGTGGTATTGCAGGGTTGCTTACCTTGGTTCCTCTTTGGCTAGCACTTAACACCTTACGCAGCGCCCAATACGCTGAATCAACGCATTTTGGCTCGGTACTGATTTTAGTTGTACTGGGTATTGTGTGGAGTGCCGATGTAGGGGCTTACTTTACAGGTAAAAGTTTTGGTAAGCACAAGTTAATGCCAAAGGTAAGCCCAAACAAAACCATCGAAGGTCTAGCCGGCGGTGTGGTTGCATCAATTATATTTGTTTTAGCATTTTGTCACTTCACTGGTGTGGACTTTTCTGTATGGCCTATTTATGCCTTAATGACCGCATTTATCGCTTTATTTTCAGCTGTTGGTGACTTGCTCGAAAGTATGTTTAAACGTGAAGCAGGCCTAAAAGACAGCGGCCGCTGTTTACCTGGGCATGGCGGTATTTTAGACAGAATCGACAGCTTAACTGCTGCAGCACCTATGTTTGTAATGTGTTATGCATGGACCTTGAGTTTATGAGCCAACAGCAACAACTTGTTATTTTAGGCGCCACAGGTTCAATCGGTTTAAGCACATTAGACGTAGTCGCAAGAAATAAAACGTTATTTAACGTATTTGCTTTAACAGCAGGCAATAATGCAAAAAAAATGGCTGAGCTGTGTATTGAGCACGAACCGTTATATGCAGTTATGGCTACACAAAGCGCGGCAGAGCAACTATCGTCTTATTTAAATAATACGCCATGCCAAACCTTAGTAATGCATTCACAGCAGGCTATGAGCGATTTATGTGCCCACCCTGATGTAGATACCGTTATGTCGGCTATTGTGGGCGCTGCCGGTTTACTGCCTACACTAAGTGCTGTTGAGGCCGGTAAAAAAGTACTCCTGGCCAACAAAGAATCGTTGGTTATGTCAGGGCAATTGTTTATTGATAAGGTAAAACAGCACAAAGCCACATTGTTACCCATTGATAGCGAGCACAACGCTATTTTTCAGTGCTTACCTCACTCACTTCAAAACGCAAATGCTGATCAAAGTTTACAAGAAAATGGCGTAAGCAAACTTTTACTTACCGGCTCAGGTGGGCCTTTTTTAACGCGTGATATTAATACCTTAAAAGATGTAACAGTTAGCGAAGCCGTCGCGCACCCTAATTGGTCTATGGGACAAAAAATATCGGTAGATTCAGCCACCATGATGAACAAAGGCCTAGAGTTTATTGAGGCAAAATGGTTATTTAACTGCGATACCAGCGATATTGACGTGGTTATTCATCCGCAAAGTATTATTCATTCTATGGTGCAATACCACGATGGCTCTATTTTAGCGCAAATGGGTAACCCTGATATGCGCACGCCTATAGCGCATGCGCTTGCTTATCCTGAGCGGATAGATGCTGGCGTGAAGCCACTAAACTTTTCGGATCTTTGTGATTTTTCGTTTACTAAGCCCGACTTCGACCGTTATCCAAATTTACAACTCGCTATTAACGCGTGCAGTGCCGGGCAAGGTGCAACTACCACCGTTAACGCGGCAAACGAAATTGCTGTTGCGGCATTTTTAAAAGGTCAAATTGGCTTTACTGACATTTATAAAATTAATGCACAAACACTCGACGATGCGACATTTACGAACGTACAAAGTTTGGAAGAAATTTTAGAGTGTGACAAATTAGCCCGTGAACGTGCGGCGCAGCTAGTAACAAAAGTGATTCATTAATATGTTAGATTTTTTTTGGAACCTTGGCTCGTTTATTTTAGCGTTAGGTATTTTAGTTGCTATTCATGAATATGGACACTTCTGGGTTGCCCGTAAGATGGGCGTTAAAGTACTGCGCTTTTCAATTGGTTTTGGTAAACCACTTATAAAATGGCACGATAAGTATAATACAGAATATGTAATAGCTGCTATCCCACTGGGTGGCTACGTTAAAATGCTTGATGAGCGTGTTGATGAAGTACCTCAAAGTGAGCGTCATTTATCATTTAACGCTAAATCTGTTCAGGCGCGTATAGCGATTGTTGCCGCCGGACCGTTGGCAAACTTTTTATTCGCCATTGTAGCGCTTGCTACTATGTATATGGTGGGCGTACAGTCGGTAAAACCTGTGGTAGGTAGCATTACCGAAGGAAGCCGTGCAGAGCAGGCGGGCATTATGCCCTCAGAGCAAATCATTAAAATTGGCGGTGATGATATTACTACTTGGCAAGATGCAACGTTTGCACTTATGTCGAGCTTAGGTGAACAAAGCGTGCCCGTTGTTGTGCGTAATCAGAACTACCAAGAGCAAACAAAAATACTCAACGTCGAAGGTTGGAAGCTTGATAAACAAGATGTGCCACCACTGAGTTCGTTAGGTATTGTCCCCTTTAGACCCCAAGCCACATTAACGATTGCGGCTATTACTAAAAACTCTGCTGCCGAAGTGGCAAATTTACAAGTTAACGATACGATTATCGCCGTAAATGGTGAAACAATAAGCGATTGGCAGCAATTAGTTAATCTTATTACGCAATCGGCTAACAAATCTTTACAATTTAGTGTAAAAAGACAAGATAGTATAAATAGCGTAATAGTAACGCCTAAATCGCGTATTAATGAACAAGGTGTTGAGCAAGGGTTTTTAGGCGTTGCGCCGGTTGTTCAGCCTTGGCCTGAGGGCTATGTTGAGACCAGAAGCTTTGGTCCGCTTGATAGTATTGCTCGTGGTACTCAAGAGACTTGGCGCCTTATAACGCTTAGCTTTGACATGATTGGTAATTTAATTACAGGTCAGGTTTCGGTTAAAAATTTAAGTGGTCCTGTGGGCATTGCAGTTGGGGCAGGAACTAGCGTAAGCTACGGACTAGTTGCCTTTTTAAGCTTTTTAGCGCTAATTAGCGTTAACTTAGGTGTATTTAATTTATTGCCTCTGCCAGTGCTTGATGGTGGACACTTAATGTATTACATAATTGAACTTTTCCGTAAAAAGCCGGTCTCTGAAAAGACACAAGAATTTGGTTTTAAAGTGGGCGCCTTGCTGCTCATATTTTTAACATGTTTCGCTTTGTTCAATGATGTATCGCGTTTGTAGTTACAGCGTGACAATTACTAATTAGAACACGATTGTAAGCATCACTAACTATTAGTTTTGATGTTAAGCGGTAATACAGTTGTAAAGGATAAAGATAATAAAATGGCTATAAAAAAACATTTGGCAGTTTCAAGTTTATTGGGTGCAAGCTTTGCAGCCCTAGGCCAAAACTCCTTTATTGTTGAAGATTTAAAAATTGAAGGCTTGCAACGTGTAGCACTTGGTGCAGCACTTACGCATGTTCCTATCAATGTGGGCGATAACGTTGATGACTATACGATTTCAAAAACAATAAAGTCACTTTATCGTTCAGGTCACTTTGACAACATCAAAGCGTTACGCGATGGTAATAACGTTATTTTCAAAGTTACTGAGCGTCCTACTATTAGCTTTATTGAGTTTGAAGGCAATAAAGATATAAAAGATGAGCAGCTTAACGAATCACTCGATCAGCAAGATATTCGCCAAGGTGAACCACTTGATAAAACTGTTATCGATAATATCGAAAAGGGCTTAGTTGAGTTTTTCCACAGTATTGGTAAATACAACGCCACCGTTGATATTAGCGTAACTAAGCTGCCACGTAACCGTGTAAAGCTTAAGCTAGAATTTGACGAAGGCGAAGCCGCCTCTATTCGTCAAATCAACTTAGTAGGTAACGAATTATTCTCTAACGAAGAACTTTTAAAGCTTGCTGAATCGCAACAAGATTTACCATGGTGGCAGTTTATGGGTAGCGACCGTTACCAAAAACAAACCATTGAAGGCGATTTAGAAAAAATCCGTAGTTTTTATCTGGACCGTGGTTACTTACGTTTTAATATTGATTCAACGCAAGTATCAGTAAGCCCTGAGCGAGAGTCAGTGTATGTAACAGCTAACTTAACTGAAGGTGTTAAATATACGGTTAAAGGTTTTGACTTTATTGGTGATTTACTTGGCCGAGAAGAGCTAATCAAAAGCGTTATTCCACTTCGCGCCGGTGAGCTGTATAACGGCTCTGTAGTCACTTCATCTGAAGAATTTATAAAAAGCTATTTAGCGCGCTTTGGTTATGCCAATGCCGAAGTTCGTACAATTCCAGAAATTGACGATGAAAAACAAGAAGTGCAACTTACGCTGTCGGTAAATCCGGGTAAACGTGTATACGTTCGCCGTATTATTGTGGGTGGTAACCAAAATACCGCTGATGAAGTAGTTCGCCGCGAAATGACACAACTTGAAGGTGCATGGTTATCTAATCAAAACCTTGAGCGCTCAAAACTGCAAATCCAACGTTTACCGTACATGGAAACTGTTGATTTTAACGTAGTACCAGTACCGGGTGTGGATGACCAAGTTGATGTAGACTTTACGGTAAAAGAGCAATCGGCAGGTAGCTTTAATGCGGGCTTAGCATATGGTTCATATGCAGGTTTACAGTTTAATATTGGTGTCACCGAATCTAACTTTTTAGGCACGGGTAACCAAATTGGCTTAAATCTAAATACCTCGACAGGTTCTGAAAGCATTAGCTTGTCGTACACCGACCCTTACTTTACGCCAGATGGCGTATCGCAAGGCAGCAGTATTTTCTACAACAACTACGATGCCAGTAAATTTAGCTTAGTAGATTATAAGTCAACAAGTTATGGTATTGGTACCAACATTGGCTTTCCAATTGATGCGGTGAACCGTGTTAACTTTGGTGTACGTTGGATTCAAGAAGAACTATCAGAAATTGCTGAGTACGAGCAAACACGTGTACTTCGCGAAACCTTCTTAGATGAAGAAAACCCAGATGCTGGCTTTGACTTTACTAAATATGAGCTAAGCGTTGGTTGGTCGCGTATTACCGTTAACCGTGGTTTATTCCCAACAGCGGGTTCGCGCCAAACATTAAATTTAACAGCCACAACGCCTAATTCAGATCTTCAGTACTTTAAACTGAACTATGATTCGCGTTTTTACTGGCCTATTTCTAATGACCACCGTTGGGTGTTCTCAACACGTGCAGCGCTTGGTTACGGTAATGGCTATGGGTCGACTAATGGCTATGAGCAAACACTGCCGTTCCAAGAGTACTTCCGTATAACTGAAATGGAACTACGTGGCTTTGACCGTAATACAATATTACCTCGTGCTGTATCGCGTATTCCTTTATCAATTCCTGGTACTCCAAATGCTGATGGGACGACAACCGGTAGTATTGGTGGCTCAGAAGAGTTTGATATTTTAGTACCACAAGGGCGTATCGGTGGTAATGCAAAAGCGGTTGCAGGTATGGAGCTAATTGTACCTACGCCGTTCTTAGATGAAGAAAACACCAGCTCTGTACGTACCAGTTTCTTTGTAGATGCTGCTAACGTGTGGGATACTGAATTTAACGTTGACCGTTTCCAAAACTTAGCGCCAGATGAGCGTGCTAAGTTGGACGATTACTCTGATCCAATGCGCTTTAGGGTATCGACCGGTTTATCTTTACAATGGATCTCTCCAATGGGTCCAATGCTGATTAGTTTTGCGTATCCATTGCAAAAAGAAGAAGATGACGATACAAAGACCATCAGCTTTAATATTAGTAACACTTTCTAAAGGAGTTTTTTGTGAAAAAATTATTTAAATCAACAGCAGTAGCCGTGTTAGCAACATTGATGATGGGCGCCTCTGCAAGTGCTTTCGCTCACAAAGTAGGCATTGTTGATATGCAAGAGATCTACAAGCAAATTCCTCAAATGGCTAAAATTGAGCAGTCTTTACAAACTGAGTTTGCTGAGCGTCGTCAAGAGCTGGAAAAACTACAAGGCGATATCCGCTTTGAAGCAGAAAAATTTAAGCGTGAAAGCACTACTATGAGCCAAGCTCAAAAAGATGCATTACGCGATAAAATCCAAGGCATGCAAAAAAACCTTGCTGAAAAAGGCCGTCCTTTAGAGCAAGAAATTAAAGCACGTCAAAACCAAGAGCTTGCTAAAGTTCAAGGTTTAATCATTAAAACAATTGAAGAAATTGCTAAAGATGGCGACTTCGATGAAGTTAAAGTTAAAGACACAACTATTTACTTTAACCCTAAAGAAGTAACTGATCTTTCAAGCAAAGTTGTATCAGCAGTTAGTAAGAAATAATCACTCTATGCAAAATTATACGCTTTCGCATATTGCGGAACTTCTAGGCGCCGAGCTTCAAGGTGATGGCGCTTTAGAAATTACAAAAATAGCTACACTTGCAAATGCCCGTTCTGGGCATATTGCATTTTTAGCGAACTCAAAATATCGCACCCAGCTTGAAACCACGCAAGCCAGCGCAGTTATTCTTAGCGAAGCCGATGCGCCGTATTTTAATGGCGCAAAAATCATTGTTGGCAATCCGTATGTAAGTTACGCAAAGCTTGCACAATTTATGGATACAACCCCGCAATCGGCGCAGCAGGGTATTCATGCCAGTGCCACTATTCACCCAAGTGCAACGGTAAGTGCAAGCGCAGCTATTGGAGCAAATGCAGTGATAGAAGCCGGTGCTGTTATTGGCGATAATGCACAAATTGGTCCGAACAGTTTTATTGGCGAACGTGTTAAAATAGGTTCTGGCACAAAGCTTTGGCCGAGTGTAACTATTTATCACGATGTTGAAATTGGCGCTGATTGTTTGTTCCAAGCAAATACTGTGGTTGGCAGTGACGGATTTGGCTATGCAAACGAGCGCGGGCAGTGGGTTAAAATACCACAGCTAGGCTCTGTGATTATTGGTGACAAGGTTGAAGTGGGCGCAAGCACAACAATTGACCGTGGCGCACTTGATAACACGATTATACATAGCAATGTAATCATTGATAACCAATGTCAAATAGCACACAACGTTGAAGTTAACTCGGGTACTGCCATTGCAGGTTGTACTGTACTGGCTGGCAGTGTCACCATAGGCAAAAACTGCCAAATTGGCGGGATGACAGCAATTAACGGTCACATGTCAGTATGTGATGGTGTTATAATTACCGGCATGAGTATGGTGACTAAATCGATCACCGAGCCGGGTATTTACTCATCTGGTATGCCCCATACAACTAATAAAGAATGGCGTAAATCAATTGCTCACTTGCGTAATCTTTCAGACATGAAAGCTCGTCTTAAAGCGCTTGAAGCATTGGCTAAGTCATAAACGTTGAACACAAATAAGGATGCTATTTTGGCAAACGAATTAAATAGCCTTGATATTCAAGAAATTTTAAGTTTATTACCCCATCGTTACCCGATGCTTTTAATTGATCGTGTTATTGATTTTACACCAGGTGAAAAACTACATGCGATTAAAAACGTAACAGTTAATGAGCCAATTTTTACTGGTCACTTTCCAAACCAGCCAATTTTCCCAGGTGTGCTAATATTAGAGGCAATGGCGCAAGCAACTGGTTTACTTGGTTTTAAAACCGTTGAAAACCGTGGCGATAATGAGCTTTACTTATTTGCTGCAGTAGATAATGCGCGTTTTAAGCAGCCTGTAGTACCTGGCGATACTATGCATTTACATGTAGAGTTTTTAAAAGAGCGTCGCAATATATGGAAATTTGCCGCTGAAGCAAGAGTCGACGGCAAAGTAGTATGTAGTGCCGAAATTATGTGTGCGAGAAGAGAGTTTTAATAGTGATCCATTCTACAGCAATAATCGAACCTGGCGCTAAACTAGGCAACAATGTCTCAGTTGGTCCATATAGCTATATTGGCAATGATGTTGTGATCGGTGATGACTGTATTATTGAGTCTCACGTTGTTATTAAAGGGCCGTCTACAATTGGCTCTGGCAATCATATTTTTCAATTTGCGTCAGTAGGCGAAGCCTGCCAAGACAAAAAATATAACAACGAACCAACCACGCTTATCATAGGCGACAATAACGTTATTCGTGAGTGCGCAACGATTCACCGTGGTACTATTCAGGATCAAGGTGTTACTAAAATTGGTAGCAATAACTTATTTATGGCGTATACCCACGTTGCACACGATGCTGTAATTGGTAACAACGTTATATTTGCTAACAATGCAAGCGTTGCAGGCCATGTGCATGTAGGCGATTGGGTTATTTTAGGTGGTAACTCAGGTGTGCATCAGTTTTGTAAAATTGGTGATCATGCCTTTATTGGCATGTACTCAGGTGTTAATAAAGATGTACCGCCATTTGTAACCACCATTGGTATGCCTGCAGGCCCTGCAGCGACCAATAAAGAAGGTATGAAGCGCCGTGGCTTTGAAAGCGATGAGATTATGGCTGTACGCCGTGCTTATAAAGCGTTTTATCGTAAGAGCTTAAGTGTTGATGAAGCAATTGCCTCGCTCAGCGAAGATGCCGCTAAGTACCCTGCTGTACAAACTATGATTGATTTTGTAAAAAGCTCTGAGCGCGGAATCGTAAGATAAGCGTTTTATGCTTTAAAAAAACCACCTTGGAGTAATCGACGGTGGTTTTTTATTGTCTGAAACATACTTTAATTCAGTACACACTCAGCCTCGTAAGGTTAACCTTTGCGCGAATTTTTATAATTAAAGCGCAGTTATGTCTTTTACTAAGTTAATTTTTACCCTCAGTTTTTTGTCAATTTTAGCTGCGTGTAGCAGCCAACCTATAGTTACCTCTGCCAATGGCGAGCGTACTCAGTTAGGTAAAGCCTCTTATTACGCTAATAAATACCATGGCCGTACAACGGCAAACGGTGAAACATTTAGCCAAAACGCATCCACAGCTGCGCATTTAGATTTACCCTTTGGTACAAAAGTGAAAGTTACAAACTTGGCAAATAATAAATCGGTAATCGTAAGAATTAACGATAGAGGTCCTTACGTTAGAGGGCGGGTTATTGATTTATCGCTAGGTATGTTTAAAAAAATTGCCGACCCTAAAGTCGGCGTTATCGATGTATCAATCAGCGTTTTAAAACCGAGTAGTTAAGGCAACGTAATCGGTATACTCTTCGCTAAGCGCTTTATGAGTACCTTGTGCTACTAGGTTGCCATTTTCTAGCCAAATAATATTATCCATTTGCGCTAAAAGAGCTGGGTCGTGGGTAATGGTGAGTACACTTGCGTTACTCATTACCTGCATAATAGCGTTCATTACCGTTTGCTTAGATTGATTATCAAGCCCTTCAGTAGGCTCATCAAGGACTAAAATGGCTGGGTTTTGTAATAAAGCTTGCGCAATGGCTATACGCCTTGATTGGCCTTGAGAAACGCTTCTTCCGCCTGTGCCTAAACGTGTTTTTAGACCATCTTGTAGCGCATTAAACCAAGGCGCTAGCTGGGCAAGGTTAATGGCTTCAAGCATTTCTTCTTTTGTGGCGTTTGGCTTTGCATAGCGTAAATTTTCACTGAGTGTGCCATCGAAAATATGGTGCTGCTGCGCGAGTATATTAATAACGCTTGCGCGGGTGTTGCTGCTTAGTGCGTGAAGATCTTCTGCGTTATTTTCATCACTTAGCCTAATGCTGCCTTGCTGCACTGGCCATAAGCCGGTGAGTAAATTAACTAATGTGCTTTTACCACTGCCGCTTCTGCCTACAATCGCTACTTTTTGCTGTGCTTTAAGGGTAAAGCTGATATTAGTTAAAGCGGTGTGCTCTTGGTATTTATAGGCAATGTTATTAAGCGCTAAAGTTGTGTTGTTTTTATCAAACTGTATCTCAATTAACTTAGTGCTATTAGCTTCTTGCGCTGTGACTTTATCTTCAAGTGTAAATAGGCGCTCAGCGGCTTTGAGTACATTGGGCAGCTCTATAAACGCGTTAGGGAGCAGTAAAACACTTTCAAAGCTTGCTAATACAAATAGGCTTAGCATAGCCAGCTCAACATTTACCATAGCGCCGCTATAAACCAAAGGTACAATAGTGACTATTGCGCCAAGCATAGCGAGTTGTACCACCAACAAACTTAAACCGTCACTATTTGCTAGTGCTTTATGACGACTAAAAAGTTGTTGGTTATACTGCTCGTTTAGTTCATTACACTTTGAAATTTGCCCAGCACGAGCTTGATAAATACTCAGTTCTCTAAGGCCTGTTAGGGTGTCAGAAAGCTCTGATCTAAGTTGTGCACTGAGCTGTGTTTCTTTATGACTATTTTTATTTAATTTAGCACTTAATAGAGCTGGTAAAACAACACCAATTAATAAAATGCCGATAAAACAAATAAGCGCAACGTTAGCATTATAAGCTGCCATAAACACCATAATAATTGGCACACTCAATAGTGCCACTAGCATTGGCAGTAATATGTTTAAGTAAAATTTATCGAGCGCATCTACATCATTTTGTAAGCGGTTGACTAAATCGGCGCTGCGACTCATTGCTAAATCTACATTATTTAGCTTGCTTAGCGTGGCAAACATATTAACGCGTATTTCACTAAGTAGTAAAAATGTCGCGTTATGCGTTACTAAGCGCTCACCATAGCGTGATGCAGTTCGTACAATCGCTAAAAACCGAATGGTTCCTGCAGGGGTAAAGTAGTTCATGTGTACGCCAGCAATACCCGCTGCCGCCATAGAGGCTAAAAACCACCCTGATATGGCTAATAAGCCCACGTTTGCAAGTACCGTTAGCGTTGCTAAAAAGGTACCCAGTAGCATGGCTTTATAATGCGGGCGGCAAAGCGTTAATAGCCTAATAAAATTAGTCATTGTTTGCTCCTTGTGCTTGCAAATTAAGGAGTGATTTAAATGCGCCTTGTTGCTGCTCAAGTTGGCTGTAGGTGCCTTGCTGTGCTATTTCGCCATTTTGCATAACAAGGATGTTATTCGCGTTTTTCACCGTATTTAGCCGATGAGCAATGACCAACACTAAATGGTTTTTAGCGTAATGAGTTATAGCCTGCTGAATAAGCTGTTCGGTTTGGCTATCAAGGTGGGCTGTAGGTTCATCAAGCACTAAAATAGGGGCTTGTTTTAAAAACGCTCGAGCAAGGGCTATACGTTGTTTTTGCCCGCCAGAAAGCCCTTCACCTTGCTCGCCTATTAATGTATTAAAGCCATTAGGTAATGTGTTTATAAAATCTAAAGCGCCAGCTTGGTGCGCGGCTTGCTCAATTTCTAATTGTGTAGCATCTGGTTTGGCTATTTTTATATTATCGCTAATGCTTTGATAAAATAGCGTGGGTGTTTGGGGTATCCACGCGATTGAATTTTGTAATGTATTAATGCTTGTCGCATCAAGTGGTTTATTATTAATACTTATCTGCTCAATCACCTGTGGGTGAAACCCTAATAAACAATCAAATAAAGTACTTTTACCTGAGCCACTTGCGCCCACTAAAGCGACTAACCCTTTACCGGGTAACGTAAGGTTTATATTTTTGATGCCTTCATGACTATTGGGATAAGTAAAGTTTAAGTTGTTTATGCTTATTGAGTTTAAAGGCGCCGCAAACGTTGTTTCATTTTGCTGTGATTGTTCAGGAAGCGGAGCATTTAAAATAGCGATCATATCGGCTGCGGCACTAATACCTTGCAAACGGGCATGGTAATGGCTGCCTAATTGGCGCAGGGGTAAATAAAACTCTGGAGCGAGTAGTAAAACAACAAAGCCAGTTGCAAAATCAAGCGTGCCAAAAAACAGCCTAAAACCAATAATTACTGCCACCAGTGCCACACTAATAGTGGCTAAAAATTCCAGTGCGAATGATGATAAAAAGGCAATTTTTAAAACACTGAGTGTGGCGTGCCTAAAGTCATCAGAAATGTTGGCTATTTGTTTAAGCTCTTTTTGCGTTGCGTTAAACAATTTAAGTTGTGTTAAACCTTGTACGCGGTCAAAAAAGTAATTCCCAAGTACAGCAAGTTGTTTCCATCGCTGTTGATTAAGTGCTTCAGCTTTATGACCAACCAAAATCATAAAAAATGGAATAAGCGGGGCGGTTAATAAAAAGATTAAGCCAGCCTTATAATCGGTAGGGAATATAACCACTAATATTGCCAGCGGAATAAGCGCGCTGTAAGCAACGCCAGGTAAATATTTAGCGTAGTAATCGTGCAGTGCTTCAACGCCATCGTGTAAGGTGTTGAGTGTAGCGCCTTGGCCGTGTTGTTCAATATAACTTGGGCCAAGTTGCGTCAATTTGGTTAATAAGGTTTGGCGCATAGCCGATTTTATTTTAAGTGCCGCATAAGCACTGAGCCTTTCGCTAATAGCTAAAAATAGAGCCCTGAGTAAAATAATCCCCGCAAGCGGCCAAAGTAAGTGAGTTACTTGGCTAAGGCTTGCACCTGCAAACATAACGTTATGAATAGTGTGAGCCAGTAAATACGCACCTGCAATCATTAAAATAGCGTTAAATGTGCCCAGCGCAATACTTAACTTTAACCATGCACCCGCAGGCTTACTTTGCTTTTTTAAAAAAGCGCGCAGAGATTGCTGCTGCGCGCGATTTGGTCGGGGGTTAGTCGTCATCTTTTGTGTTGTTAGCTTCGTTTAGTAAATCGTGCATCGGTTGTTCATCATCAGCTATGCTGTTTTTATTTTGATGAAACTCGTACCACATTACATTTATAACACCTAAGGTACAGGCTAAAAGTACACCTAAAATCCAAGCGAAATACCACATAATTTAGTCTCCTTAGTAGCTACCGTGCGTGTTATTTTCAATTTCGTCTACCGTTACTCTGCGCCACATTTTTACGTAACACCAGGTGGTGTAGGCCAGTATTAACGGAATAAATATAACAACAGCAACAAACATAATATTAAGCGTTCTGTGGCTCGACACGGCATCCCAAATAGTTAAGCTAATATCAGGGTTATTAACAGATGGCATAATAAATGGAAACAACGACACACCTGCCGTCATAATAACGCCAATTAACATTATGCTGGTTGAAATAAGCCCAAGCGCTGGCTTGTTTAATTTTGAGAAAAGTAGTGCACTGAGTGCCATAACAAAGCCTAAAATAGGAAAGGTCATTGTCCATGGGCGCTCGCTGTAATTATTAAGCCATGCCCCTTGCGCTGTGCTGACGACTTTTGCCAACGGGTCCGCGTGGCTTTGCGTATCAGGCATAGACACAATTTGGTAGCCATCTATGTTTGCCACCCAAAAACCCGCAGCTGCAAACAATACAATAAATACCACTAAGGCGTAGCGCCCATATTGCGCTGAGCGCTGTGCAACCGCATCTGCTGTGCGCAGTTGTAGCCACATACCCGCATGGGCAATTAACATGGCTATACTAACTAAACCGGCCAGTAGGCCAAATGGGTTGAGTAAACCAAAAAACGAGCCTTGGTAACTTACACGTAATAAGTTATCTATGTTAAACGGTACCCCTAAAAATAGGTTACCAAATGCCACACCAAATACTAAAGCGGGTATAGCGCTGCCTGCAAATAGGCCCCAATCCCAGTTATTACGCCAACGTTTAGAGTCTATTTTTGAGCGATAATCAAAGCCAAGAGGTCTAAAAAATAGCGCAAACAGTACCAGCATCATGGCAAAGTAAAAGCCCGAAAATGCAGCGGCATACACCATAGGCCACGCTGCAAATAAAGCGCCGCCTGCGGTAATAAACCATACTTGGTTACCGTCCCAGTGTGCGCCAATGGTGTTAATTACCGTGCGGCGCTCTGAGTCTGTTTTACCCACGAGGCGAAGCAGCATAGCTACGCCCATATCCATGCCATCGGTGATAGCAAAGCCTATTAGCAGTATGCCAATGAGCAACCACCATAGCATTTTTAATGTTTCATAATCAAAAATCATAATTGCTCTCCTGCATCTTTATCTGCTTTGTTTGGTAACTCAAAGTGATACTTACCGGTATGCAACGAGCTTGGGCCTTGTTTAATAAAGCGCAGCATTAACCAGCCTTCTACAATGGCAAGGCCAGTGTAAAAAATAATAAACCCAGTTAAGCTAATTAAAATATCGTTTACCGTCAGTGACGAGGTGGCTAAAAAGGTCGGTAATATTTCTGATATAGCCCAAGGCTGGCGACCATATTCGGCAACGATCCAACCAAATTCTATTGCAATCCAAGGTAGTGGAATACTCAATACTGCAGCCCACAGTAGCCAACGTTTTTGCTCAATAATACGGTGTGCATTGTAGTAAAATGCCAATACAAATACTGCTAGCATTACTACCCCACAGGCAACCATTATTCTGAACGACCAAAACATAGGGCCAACTCTAGGGAACGAGTCTTTAACTGCCATTTGAATGTGCTCTTCTGTGGCATCTACCACGTTAGGGGTATAGCGTTTGAGCAATAAGCCATAACCTAAATCATCCTTAAGGGAGTCAAATTTAGCTAGGTTTTCTTCGCTGTCATCGCCATTTCTGAGCTTTTCGAGGTATTCGTACGCTATCATGCCATTACGAATACGTACTTCGTGTTTTTTCTCTAAATCAGAAATACCAACAACTTGCTCATCTAAAGAGCGGGTAGCAATAATGCCCAGTGCGTAGGGTATTTTTACTGCTGCATGAGTAACTTGCTCATCTGAATCAGGGAAACCAATAGCTGTAAATGCAGCAGGAGCTTCTTCGGTGTGCCACTCAGCCTCTATGGTAGCTAGTTTTACTTTTTGAACCTCGCCCACTTCGTAGCCTGATTCGTCACCTAATAAAATAACACACAGTATTGATGCTAAACCAAAGCCCGATGCCACCGAGAACGAGCGTTTAGCAAAGGCTAAATCGCGACCTTTTAATATGTACCAACTACTAATACCCAGCACAAACATAGAAGCGGCTACATAACCTGCCGATACCGTATGAATAAACTTAACTTGTGCTACCGGGTTAAATACAAGCTCTGCAAAGTTAGTCATTTCCATGCGCATAGTCTCGTAGTTAAACTCTGCCCCTACAGGGTTTTGCATCCAGCCGTTAGCAATCAAAATCCACAGCGCCGACATATTGGTACCTAGCGCCATTAAAAATGTAGCGCCCAAATGTTGGCGTTTAGTTAGCCTATCCCAGCCTAAAAAGAACATACCCACAAAGGTTGATTCTAAAAAGAATGCCATTAAGCCTTCAATAGCGAGCGGCGCACCAAACACGTCACCCACGTAATGCGAGTAATAAGACCAGTTAGTACCAAACTCAAATTCCATGGTCAGGCCCGTTGCCACCCCAATAGCAAAGTTAATACCAAACAACTTTCCCCAAAACTTAGTCATATCACGATAAATTTCGCGACCGGTCATCACATAAACCGATTCCATAATAACTAAAATCCAGGTCATACCTATGGTTAAAGGCACGAATAAAAAATGGAAGAGTGCGGTAACAGCAAACTGTAATCGCGATAGATCCACAAAGGTTTCATCTATCATTTTTGGCTCCTTGAGGGTGACGGATTAACAAGGCAATCAATAATTGGCAACGTTAAATATAATGAACTTTCAGTAATTACTGAAAGTTTGGAATATTATTGATGTTTGCACAATTTTTGTCAATAAACATATTAGAAAAAGTTAATATATATCCACCATGCTACATCAGTATTAAAAACATTCAATTGCTTGTGTCTATTTTGGTTGCAAAAACCATCTATTTAAAGCGTTTAATCAAACTCTAAAACACGGTAAACTAACCGCTATGAACGCCTGATAAACAAAGTCGAATGAATAAAGAGAAAAAACAACTACGTATTGGTATTGTGGCCGGTGAGCTGTCGGGCGATATTTTAGGCGAAGGCCTAATTAAAGCACTAAAAATGCACTTTCCTGATGCTATTTTTGAAGGCATTGCAGGGCCAAAAATGCAGGCGCAAGGCTGTAAAACCCTTTACGACATGGACGAGCTCTCGGTAATGGGGCTGGTTGAAGTATTAGGCCGATTGCCGCGTTTACTTAAAATACGCAAACAGCTCGTACAGCATTTTGTTGATAACCCACCCGATGTATTTATCGGCATTGATGCGCCCGATTTTAATTTACGCGTAGAAAAGCCTTTAAAAGATGCAGGCATTAAAACCATTCAATACGTAAGCCCATCAGTGTGGGCATGGCGTGAAAAGCGAATTCATACAATAAGTGCTGCTACTAACTTAGTGCTTGCTTTGCTACCGTTTGAAAAAGAATTTTACGATAAGCACCAAGTACCGTGCACATTTGTTGGGCACACCTTAGCTGACGATATAGCACTTGAACATGACGATAGCCAAGCGCGTGCAGAACTAGGGCTAAGCCTTGATGACAAAGTACTGGCATTACTACCAGGTAGCCGCGGATCAGAAGTGGGCTTATTAAGCGAAACCTACATAAAAACAGCAGCGCAGTTACAAGCGAAAGACCCAAGTCTTAAAATTGTGGTGCCATTGGTAAATGAAAAACGCAAAGCGCAATTTAGTGATATTTTAAATGCCACAGCGCCAAACTTAAATGTAAACCTACTTGATGGGCAGTCAAAACTAGCCATGCAAGCGGCAGATGCCATATTACTTGCATCGGGCACCGCCACACTTGAAGGCATGTTATATAAAAAGCCTATGGTTGTGGGTTATAAAATTAAGCCAATGAGCTATTGGATTTTTAAAACCTTGTTTACCTTTAACATTAAATATTTTTCGCTTCCAAACTTATTAGCCGATGAAGAGCTTGTGCCGGAGTTTTTACAAAGTGAATGCAACGTGGCTAATTTAACAAGCGCACTTACACCTATGCTAAATGCTGATAACAAAGAACTAAAGGCACGTTTTTTAGCTATTCACGAACAAATTAGATTAGATGCCAGCAAACAAGCAGCCAAAGCTGTGGCGGAGTTAATAAATGCAAATTGAACGACCTAACGTAACCTTTATTGCCGGAGTAGATGAAGTAGGGCGTGGCCCACTTGTCGGCGATGTTGTTACCGCTGCGGTAATACTTGACCCGGCCAACCCGATTGCGGGTTTAGCTGACTCTAAAAAGCTTACCGACAAAAAACGCCAAGCACTGGCTATTGAAATAAAACAAAAAGCCTTGTGCTACGCTATTGGTCGTTGCAGCCCAACTGAAATTGACGAGCTAAATATTTTACACGCAACGATGCTTGCAATGACGCGCGCAGTTGAAGGGCTAAGCACACAACCAGAGTTTGTATTTGTAGATGGTAACCGTTTGCCTAAATTAGTAATGCCTGCTCAGGCTGTTGTGAAAGGCGACAGCTTAGTAGCCGAGATTTCAGCAGCCTCTATTTTAGCTAAAGTAGCGCGTGATGAGGAAATGCTCGAGCTTGACAAACGTTACCCGCAATACGGGTTTGCAGGGCATAAAGGGTACCCAACTAAAGCGCATTTTGCAGCGCTTGAGCAATACGGTGCTATAAATGAGCACCGTAAAAGCTTTAAGCCGGTACAACGTGTGTTAATGCAAGCAAAAGGTGAGGCATAAATAATGGCCGCTCCAGATTTTGTACATTTACGCGTTCATTCAGACTTTTCGATGGTCGACGGCCTAGCTAAAACCAAACCTATTGTTGCTAAAGCGCAGGAGCTCGAAATGCCAGCGCTGGCAATCACAGATCAAATGAACTTTTGTGGTTTGGTACGGTTTTATGGTGCCACGCACAGTGCGGGTATAAAGCCGATTGTCGGCGCTGATTTTTGGCTGCGCAGCCCAGAATTTCCAGACGAACCTTGTCGCATTACGTTGCTAGCTAAAGACAACGACGGTTATAAAAATATTACCTTATTGATATCCGAAGCGTATCAACGCGGGCATATATTTCACCGCCCAGTGATTGACCGAGATTGGCTAATTAAGCACAAAGAAGGGCTTATTATTCTCTCAGGCGCAAAAGATGGTGACTTAGGTAAAGCCTTATTAAAAAATAACCCAGGCGTTATTGAATCTGTAGTGAGCTTTTATAAGCAGCATTTTAGCGATCATTACTATCTAGAGCTTATCCGTACCAACCGTCCACTTGAAGAAGACTACCTGCATATGGCGGTAGAACTGGCACACAAAGAGCAGCTGCCAGTTGTTGCCACCAACGAAGTGGTATTTTTAAAACCTGAGAACTTTGAAGCGCACGAAATTCGCGTGGCTATTTTTGATGGCTACACCCTTGATGACAAACGCCGCCCTAAGCGCTTTTCACAAGAGCAATATTTAAAAACGCCTGAGCAAATGGCAGAACTATTTAGCGATATTCCTGAAGCACTGCAAAACACGGTAGAAATAGCTAAACGCTGTAACGTAACGGTGCAATTAGGCACGTACTTTTTGCCTGATTACCCCACAGGCTCGTTAAAAATTGAAGACTTTTTGGTTAAAGTTTCACAAGACGGCCTTGAAGAGCGCCTACAGTTTTTATTCCCTGATGAACAAGAGCGACAAGAAAAACGGGGCGAATATGACGCTCGCTTAAAAGTAGAGCTTGATGTAATTAACCAAATGGGTTTCCCAGGCTACTTCTTAATCGTAATGGAGTTTATTCAGTGGAGTAAAGATAACAATATTCCAGTGGGGCCAGGGCGTGGTTCGGGTGCCGGTTCATTAGTGGCGTATGCCCTTAAAATAACCGACCTAGATCCGCTTGAATTTGACTTACTCTTTGAGCGATTCTTAAACCCTGAACGTGTATCAATGCCCGATTTCGATGTCGACTTTTGTATGGATAGGCGTGATGAGGTAATTGACCACGTATCGGCATTGTATGGGCGGGACGCGGTATCACAAATTATTACCTTTGGTACGATGGCCGCAAAAGCAGTAATACGTGATGTAGGCCGTGTACTTGGCCACCCTTATGGGTTTGTTGATCGCATTTCTAAATTGATCCCAGGCGATCCGGGGATGACCCTTGCCAAAGCGTTTGAAGTAGAGCCGCGTTTACAAGAAGCCTACGATGGCGACTCAGAGGTAAAAGATTTAATCGACATGTGTCGCATCCTTGAAGGGTGTACACGTAATGCCGGTAAACACGCCGGTGGTGTTGTAATATCGCCGACGACCATTACCGACTTTGCTGCGCTTTATTGCGATGACGAAGGTAAGTTTCCGGTTACCCAGTTTGATAAAAACGACGTAGAAACAGCGGGGCTGGTAAAGTTCGATTTCTTGGGCTTACGTACACTGACCATTTTACAATGGGCGGTAGATATGACCAACGAGCGAATGAAGCGCGAAGGTAAAGACCCCGTTGATATAAACACCATTCCACTGGATGATAAAAAAAGTATAGAGCTATTGCTGCGCGCCGAAACAACCGCGGTATTCCAGCTAGAATCGCGCGGCATGAAAGACCTCGTACGCCGATTAAAGCCCGATTGTTTTGAAGATATGATTGCATTGGTAGCCTTGTTCCGCCCAGGCCCGCTGCAATCAGGCATGGTAGATAACTTCATCGACCGTAAGCTTGGCCGAGAAGAAATTTCTTACCCCGATGCCCAATATCAACACGAAAGCTTAAAACCCATACTTGAGCCTACTTACGGCATTATTTTGTACCAAGAACAAGTAATGCAAATTGCCCAGGTACTCGCAGGTTATACGCTTGGTGGCGCCGACATGCTACGTCGTGCAATGGGTAAGAAAAAACCCGAAGAAATGGCTAAGCAGCGTTCAACCTTTGAAGAAGGCGCTCGCAATAATGGTATAGACGGCGAACTGGCAATTAAAATTTTCGACCTGGTAGAAAAATTCGCCGGTTATGGTTTTAATAAATCTCACTCGGCAGCGTATGCACTGGTATCGTACCAAACGCTGTGGATGAAAACGCACCATCCGGCAGAATTTATGGCTGCGGTAATGTCGGCCGATATGGATAACACCGACAAAATAGTGATCTTGGTGGATGAATGCGAAAACATGAAGCTCACCTTATTACCGCCTGATGTAAACGCCGGAGAATTTAAGTTTACGGTTAACCTCAAAGGTGAAATTGTTTACGGTATTGGTGCTATTAAAGGCGTAGGTGAAGCGCCGGTAGAGGCCATTTTAGAAGCGCGCGAAAAAGGCGGCCCGTTTAAAGACTTATTTGATTTTTGTGCCCGTGTAGATTTAAAGCGCTTAAATAAACGGGTGACCGAAAAATTAATTTACGCCGGTGCACTTGACCAACTAGGGCCAGAGAAAACCCAAGCAGGGCGCGCAACATTACTGGCAAGTTTAAAAGATGCCATGCGCGCAGCCGATCAGCACAACAAAGCTGAGCAACTTGGGCAAAGCGATTTATTTGGCTTACTGGCCACCGAGCCTGATGAAGTTGAACAAGCCTTTATTAAAGCCACGCCGCTTACCGATAACCAATGGCTTGATGGCGAAAAAGACACCCTAGGCCTTTATTTAACAGGACATCCGATAAATCAGTATCGGCGCGAGCTTAGACATTACACCAGCGGTAAGCTGGTGGATTTACAGCCAACTAATCGTGATGTACTCTCTACGGCGGCGGGGTTAGTTATTTCAGCGCGGACCTTAATTAATAAAAAAGGAAATCGTTGGGGCTTAATAACTTTAGATGACAAGAGCGCCCGTATTGATGTACGCTTGTTTCCTGAACAGTTCGAAATGTACCAAGAAATGCTTCAAGTAAACAATATCTTGGTAATATCTGGACAGGTCAGCTTTGATAACTTCTCCGGTGGCATTACAATGACCGCCAGAGAAATAAACACCATTGCTCAAGCGCGTGAAAAACGCCTCAAAGCGATTAAAATGACGCTGAACATGGTGCAAATCGAGGCAGGTTTCTTCGATAAATTACAAAAAGTACTCGAACCTTATAAAATGGGAACGTGTCCGATCAAGGTTTATTACCAGCGCCCCGATGCGTTGGCCCAATTAACCCTAGGGATCGAATGGTGTGTTACGCCCAGCGACGACTTAATTCATAAGTTATCACTCATGGCGGCACAAGATGTAGAACTAGAATTTAACTGATTAGGTAGTTTAGAGCATGAGCCTCAATTATCTTGATTTTGAGCTTCCGATTGCAGAATTAGAAGCAAAAATTGAAGAATTACAAAGCATAAGCCGCGCTGGCGAATTAGACCTTGAGTTAGAAGAGGAAGTCAGCAAACTAAAAGAAAAAAGCGCTAAGCAAAAAGAGGAAATATTCTCAAACTTAGGCGCTTGGCAAGTATCGCAGTTAGCACGTCATCCGTTGCGTCCTTACACTCGAGATTATATCGAGCGCATTTTCACGGAATTTGACGAGTTGGCAGGCGATCGTACTTTTGCAAACGATCCGGCTATTTTAGGCGGTGTAGCGCGTTTAGATGGCGAGCCAGTTATGGTTATTGGCCAGCAAAAAGGTCGTGATACAGCTGAAAAAATTAAACGTAACTTTGGTATGCCAAAACCAGAAGGCTACCGCAAGGCCTTACGTTTAATGGAAATGGCTGAGCGTTTTAAAATGCCAATTATGACCTTTATCGACACACCAGGGGCATACCCAGGCGTTGGCGCTGAAGAGCGCGGTCAGTCTGAGGCAATTGCACGTAACCTAAAAGTAATGGCGGCACTTAAAGTACCCACAATTTGTACGGTTATTGGCGAAGGCGGCTCAGGTGGTGCATTAGCCATTGGTGTTGGCGACAGAGTAAACATGTTGCAATACAGCACGTACTCAGTAATTTCGCCAGAAGGCTGTGCCTCAATTTTATGGAAAAGCGCAGACAAAGCACCACTAGCAGCAGAAGCTATGGGTGTTACAGCAGAGCGTGTTAAAGAGCTTGATTTAATTAACAACTTAGTTGAAGAGCCTTTAGGCGGTGCACACCGCAATTACGATGCTATGGCACGTAACTTAAAAACACGTTTAAAGCGCGACCTTGCAGACTTACAAGCGCTATCGCTTGAAGAGATGCTAGAGCAGCGCTACAAGCGTTTAATGTCGTTTGGTTACTGCTAGTTAGCTAATCATTGCATTTATTATTAAAAAAGGCCGCTTATGCGGCTTTTATGTTTTAAAATACTGCAAACATTAAATTTAAAGCGTATCCATGCAAGCTTCACCCATTTATCAGCACGTTAAACAGGCCCTTGAGCACTTTTTTAAGCACCAGCAATATAATTTTACGGTGGCGCTTTCGGGTGGCGTGGATTCGGTGGTGTTGCTTCATGTAATGCATTTACTAAAGCAAGAAATACCAACGTTAAACGTAAACGCGATTTATGTTAATCATGGTTTAAGCCAATACGCTAATGACTGGCAGCGCTTTTGCCAAAACGTATGTACTGAGCTAAATGTTCCGTTTAATGCCGCGCAGGTAACAATCAACCCACAAACACGAACAAGTCTTGAAGCGCAAGCTCGAGAGGCACGTTACAAAGCACTTGATGGGCTAAGCCCCGTGGGCAGTGTTATTTTGCTAGGGCAGCATTTAAACGATCAAATAGAAACATTTTTACTGCGTTTAAAGCGCGGCTCTGGCTTAAAAGGGTTAGGCGCAATGCAAAAGTTGCGTAAATTACCTAGCGGGCGAATATGCTACAGGCCGCTTTTAAACATAACGCGCAGTGATATAGAGCACTTTGCCGCAGAGTTTAATATTACGCATATTACAGATGACTCAAATACCGATGAGCGATTTGATCGTAACTTTTTGCGTGCACGTGTAGTCCCCTTACTTGCAAAGCGTTTTACGGGATTTGAGCACTGTGCAAGGCGCAGCATTGAGTTACTACAGCAACAACAAGCGCTACTTGATGAATACACTGAGCTAGACTTAAAACAAAGTATAAACGCCCAACAAGCATTGAGTGTTAGCCAAATAACCACTTACAGCGATGTGCGTATAACTAATGTAGTGCGTGCTTGGCTTAGCTTATTTACCCAAGTCATGCCCTCACAAAAGCAGCTTTTGCAAATAATTAATCAAGCCATAAATGCGCAGGTAGATGCGCAAATGCAAGTTGATTTAAGTGAGGGGCAAATACGTCGCCATCAAGGTTTTTTGTATTTTGTAACACCACACATGCCCTTAGCTGATGAAGCGCTAACAAGTAATGAGCTTTTACTTAATGATGGGCGCGTATTAATAAAGCAACAAGGTAAAGGCCTGCGAGTCCCATTACCTAACGAACAAGTAACAGTGCGCTTTAATTGCAATAGTGTGCGTATAAAGCCAGTAAATAAACCCGGCAGCAATACGCTTAAACATTGGTTTAAAGATGCAAAAGTAGCCCCATGGCTAAGAGGGCGTGTGCCGTTAATATTTTATAACGATGAACTTGTACAAGTAGTGGGCTATTTTGTAAGTGAAAAGCATAAAGACGACAATGGTATTTTTTGGGAGTGTAAATAAATGAGTCAACAGCCACATGTAGGCTTATCGTTAGTTAATAAAGCACCTATAGGCATGATAATAACAGCGTTAGTTGCCGTTATAGCCAATGTATTGCTAGAACTAAATATTATTACGCTTGGTTATGCTGTAATCGGCGGCATCGTTTCGGCCGTTTTATTACTTGCTTATTGGCTAGGCAAAGGCGGGTTATTTTTTATTTTAGGGGTGAGTATTCCACTGGTATTAGTGCTATTAACACCGCTTGCAAGTATTGCTGCATTATTAAATTTAGTGAGTGGCTTCTTTTTTGGCTTTTGTGCAGCATTGCTTATTTATAAATTAGTTAAGCCAGCTGATATAAATAAACCTAATTAGGGCGTGTTGAACTTTGGTGGGTGAATTTGCAGCAGTATGTTTGGTTTTTAGGCAAGGCAGAGCCTATGTAGTGTGGTTATTCCCCATGAATAGGCGATAACGCAGCATAAATACCAAACATGCGCTGCCCAAAGGGTTCTTTCTAGGGACGATTAACTCTTTGTTGCCTACATGGATGTAGGTAAGGGGCGTGAGCAGGACGCGGAAGCTTTGCTCGGTTTTTACTTAGCCCACTAGGTTACAAACCTCACGCCGCGATTTAATCGCGCCTAGATTGAACAAATTTCAATCCACAAAGATCAACACGCCCTAGTAAGGCTTTAGCTTTTAGTGCAACGTTTTAGACTGAAGTTTTTTGCAATAAAAAAGCCTAGCGGGGGAAGCTAGGCTTTTTTATTAATTCAGCTACTTAAATATTAATAGGCTTTAGCGCAGTTACGTCCAGAGGCTTTGGCTTTGTATAAGCCTTTGTCTGCACGAGCGAATATCTCTGTTTCACAATCTTGGCTATTGGCTAGGGTAAAGCCAATGCTGGTAGTTACTTTGTATTTAGCCATTAAGCTTGAGTTTCTGACTAAGTGCATTATGCGCTCAGCAATCACTTTGTTTGTAGTAAATTCAGGGTCTTCAATAATTAAAGAAAACTCATCGCCACCAAATCTAAATACAGAGTCTGTGCCGCGTATACTGCTGCAAAGTACCTGCGAAAATTCTTTTAAAACATCGTCACCTACTTTATGACCATAGTTGTCGTTTACTTGCTTAAAGTTATCTAAATCAAGCAGCATTAAACTAAAAGGGCGCTGGTAACGTCGGCAGTTTTCGAGCTTTTGCGATAAAATGTCATTAAATTGGCTACGATTATTTAACCCAGTAAGCGCATCTTTTGTAGCAAGCTTTAACACTCGGCTATACATCATTGCGTTACGCAGTGGGTACACAAGGGCGCTGTGCAAGGCGCGTAATTTGTTTTCAATCGCTTTACTAATAGGGTATTGGCTAAAGTAAATTAGTTGTCCTAAATGCTCGCGACCAATAGCTAAATCGTAAGAGTACGGGCTAGTGTTCGTGTTGCTATCTGAGGTTTGTGCAGTGCCGAGCGTTGATTGAAACTGCAGCCCTGAAAAGTTAAGTAGCTGTTTGGCAAATTTTGCATAAATAGCCAATACATCTTCTATTACAAGGCTTGTTTGCAGCTCAGTTACTAAATCGTGCGTTGCCGCTGTTTCGTTTGTATGTGTTTGCTCAGCTGAAAACGGCAAAAAATCGCCGCGCCCAGACACGCGTTGTGTCAAAATATGGACATTTTCCATTAAAATCTTCCCCCAGGGTGTTACTTTGCAATAACTAAGCTATTTTTATGCCATATTTTAAAATTGCTTGATAAACATATGGTTGCTATATTTAAGGCTCATTTCCTAGTTTTATTGACGCTGGAGGCCGAGTTTGCAAAGTATAAACGCTCAAATTTTTGGCTTATTAGTGGTGGCGGTACTTTTTGTATGGTTTTTTAAGCGCATTGGCTTGCCGCCTATTTTAGCGTATTTAGCAACGGGTGTTTTAGCCGGTAGCCATGGCATTGGCTGGCTTACTCAATCTCACGAAATAGAGTTTATTGCTGAGCTGGGCATCGTATTTTTACTGTTTAGTTTAGGGCTCGAGTTTTCTATATCGCGGCTAATGGCTATGCGCAATATTGTGTTTGGTCTGGGCTCGTTACAAGTTGGTGTGACCAGCTTGCTCTTCATTATTATTTTATATTGTTTAGATTTTTCCTTACTCACCAGTTTTACCATTGGCACAATTATGGCGCTTTCTTCAACTGCTGTGGTAGTAAAGCTATTAAAAGAAACAGGCGAGCTAAACCAGCGTCGTGGGCAGCTGGCGGTGGGCGTATTGCTGTTTCAAGATATTGCCGTTGTGCCCTTACTTATTATTTTGCCATTGTTTGCCTCAAGCGACTCGCAAAGTATTAGTTGGGCGCTGGCATTTGCGCTAACAAAAGGCGCGTTTGTGTGCTTATTACTGTGGGCGATTGGTAAATGGGTGTTGCCTAAAGTATTTAAAGAAATAGCGCAGGTACGAACCGATGAGCTGTTTGTACTTACTACTATTTTGGTGGCGTTATTTGCCGGCTTTTTAACTTACATGTTTGGTTTATCTATGGCGCTTGGGGCATTTTTAGCCGGCATGATGCTAGGAGAGAGCCATTACCGCCATCAGCTAGAGGCCGATATAAGACCCTTTCGCGATATATTAATGGGGCTGTTTTTTGTCACTGTGGGAATGCAGCTCGACATTTTATTTGTGCTTTCGCATGGGGTAGTAATTATCGGTGCGTTATTTGGTTTATTAATATTAAAAATTACCGTGCTGGCTTTAAGTGCCCGATTAATGCATGAGCGCAATCAAGACTCGTTGGCGTGCGGCATTATGCTGTGGCAAATGGGTGAATTTGGCTTTGTGCTTATTGCTTTGGCAAGTCAGCATGCGTTATTAAATTCAGAGCAAGCCTCATTTTTAATTGCCTTAGGGGTGCTTTCGATGGCGCTAACCCCATTTTTAATTGATAAAACCCCACTTATTTTAAAGCAATTAGGCATTTTAGATCACCCCAGTATGGCGAGGGAAAGCGAGCCTAAAAGTAGCACTTTATATAACGATCATGTGGTTATTTGCGGCTTTTCACGCGTAGGACAAACTATAGCGCGATTTTTAAAACCCGAAGCCATAGATTACGTTGCCATAGAAAGTAACCCTATTTTGGTACAAGAGGGCAAAGCTGCAGGTGAGCCGGTAATATTTGGCTATGTAAAACAAAAAGATATTTTAAAGTGCGCAGGGGTAGAGCGAGCACGCTTAGTGATTATCACCTTTACAGAACTTGAGCACGCACACGTGGTTATAGATGCCATAAAGCAACTGGCGCCCAACGTTAAAATACTAATAAGAACCCGCGATGACAGCCAATTAAACAACTTAAAAGAGCTCGGTGTTACTGAGGTGGTACCTGAGTCGCTAGAGGCAAGCTTAATGTTGGTTTCACATGTGTTGTCGATGTCGGGTGTCCCGATGACACGCATTGTGCGCCGTGTGAGTAAAGAGCGCCGTAATCGCTACCCGCTTATGCAAAGTTTTTACGCCGGCTATTTTAAAGACAGCGAAGAAACCTCCTCTGAGCGCTTAGAGTACTTACACGTAGTTGCGTTGCCGGATCAAGCCTATGCGGTGGATAAAACAATAGATGAACTTAACTTATCTAAACGCCGCGTGACCGTAAAAGCTTTGCGCCGAGAGGGGCAAGAAATAGACGACCCCTCAACCAACACCACATTGTGCGCAAACGATGTACTGGTACTGCAAGGTAAACCAAGGCGGGTAGAGCGAGTAGAGCATTACCTTCTTGATGGGCTTGAATAAAACAACTGCTTTAGTCTAGCTCTAAAAATTGGCGTATTTCAGGGAGCTTTTTCATGCCATCTTCGTAGCCAATTTGAATAAGGTGCTGAGTGTAGCGTTTTTCGAATAATAAATAGCTAGTTAAACTTGATTGCGAATGTTTTTTCACACCAATTGTTCGCAGCAGCAACTTAATAGCCCACGGCATATCGCTGTAGTATTGCGCGGCAATATCGTTAAAGTTTTTTGATGGGTTAATAATGCAGGTTTCTATTTGTTTTAGCTCTTGATGTTTGTCGCGCGCTGGAAGCAGGCCCAAAGTGCGATTTACACGCTCAAGGCGCTCAAGGTCGGCTTGCATGGTGTCGCTAAATACACTATCGAGTAAATGGCCAGCCACAGCAGAAAGCCCAGGGTAGTGAGGCGAATACCCTGCAGGGTGAGACTCTTTTGGCTGGTCTACACCAATAATAAATATTTTTTCGGCACCCAAGTGAATAGATGGGCTGAGTGGTGAAAGTTGGTGAATAGAGCCATCGCCAAAATAATGGTTAAACACATTCACACTTGGAAACACCATAGGAATAGCACTTGATGCCATTAAATGCTCAACATTAATGCGCATTGGGCGCCCTTCTCGCTTAGCACGTTGCCAGGGCTTATTAGTGTTTGACTGAAAAAATGCAACTGAGTCACCGGTTGTATAGCTTGAAGCCGTAATAGAAATCGCTTCTAAATAATTGCGGTGTAAATTACGCTCAATACGGTGTAAGTCTAAAATTTCGTTTAATAAACCACGTAAAGGGCGGTTATTTAGCAAACTGCCAGGTGGATGGTTTATGTGCTCAGACTGAAAACTGGTTAATATATTGCGTGCGATATGGCCAAATACACTTAAAAAGTCGCTTTTGTAGACCATAGACGTTGAAAAGTTTTTCCATACCGACTCAAGCTTGCGTACCGCCAAATGCGCACACGAGGCATAGCAGGCTAAAGCTGCAGAATTGATCGCGCCTGCAGAAGTGCCATTAATAATTCTAAAGGGCAATGGTGCGGTGCGGGGCATACTATGGGCAAGCGCTTTGAGTACGCCTACTTGATAAGCAGCGCGAGCGCCACCACCTGTAAGTAATAGGGCTATTTTAGGTTTATGTGGGTCAACTTGCTGGATTTTCATAGTGATGCTTGAACTGCTTAACGTCTTTTCTTTATTTATCAACTTTAAGTCTTTAAGCTAGAAGAATCAAAGAATAACTGAGTTACTATGGCTGGTTGTTCTAATTAGTAAGTGTAGGTTTATATACTAAAGCCTATATTTAAAGTAATAGTGATTACCAATAGTGAATTTTTTCCACTCAGGGTACTCTGAGTAATATGCATTTAAATTTATGGAGTTTGTATGTCAGATAAACCAGAAGCGTCAGATGTTCAAAAACGTCCGCCTAAAAACAATTTTTTATTCGCCGTTATTATTCTAATCATTTTAGTGTGTGCCGCTGCGTTCGTTTTGCTGTCGCCCACTGATGAGCCGCAAACTCGTACAGAGGTAGAGCAAACACCTAAAGAGCAACCGGTAATGGAGCTTAAACCTGAAAACGATCCTGTGGTTGAAGCGCCTTCGGTAAAGCCAGAAAAACCAGCTGAGCTTGCAGTTCCAGCGCAGCGTCCTGCTGAGCCAGAGGCTGAAGTTGAGCCATTACCAACCCTTGATGAAAGCGACACCGTAGTGGTTGCTAAAATGGATGAGTACCTAAGCGATTCGGTAATGAGCCTAATGGTCACCGATGATGTAATTCGCCGTGGTGTTGTATTTATAGATAACATTGCCAAAGGCAAAATTGCTAAAAAGCACACGCCCGTAGTTAAACCAGAAGAAGAATTTAGCGTAAACGAAGGGGATATTTTAACTATTGACCCTAATAGCTACGAGCGCTACACCCCGTACGTAAAAGTATTTACGAGCATGAGTGCCGCCCAAGCTGTGCGCATGTACGAGCAATACAAGCCATTAATCAACAGCGCGTACAGTGAAATTGGTTACGGCGATGATGAATTTAATCAAACCCTAGAAGATGCTATTGAGTTATTACTTGATACACCGGAGCCAGAAGGCGAGTTACCGCTACTGCGTGACTCGGTTACTTATCAGTATGCGTTTTCTGAATGGGAGCAATTACCGGCTGCACAAAAACAGCTATTACGTATGGGCCCAGAAAACATGAAAAAAGTAAAAGCAGCACTGCGTAAAATTAAAGCCGAGTTAGAGCGTAATTAATAGGCATTAAAGGCTGTTTTTAACCGCGATTGTATATGAAGTATGCAATCGCACTTTCTTTTTTGATTATCCCTTGAATAACACTCCAAAAGTAGAGATAATCTTTCCCGCGCCAACCAAGGCCCTCAATGGTAGTCTTATTGGTCCTCTCGCAACACTAGCAGGCGAACCTGGTCAGGCCCGGAAGGGAGCAGCCACAGTTTGTGACGTGTGTGCCGAGATGTGGCTGGTAAGACTGCCACCCAAACTCCTCATTTGGGTGAAATTAAATCCTTTTCAAATTATCCATTACTAACAGCGTTAAATATTTAGCATTACGATTGCTGTTTATCTAATATTACTGCTTCTTCATTTGGGGGTATTCCTACATCAGTAACTTTTGAATCTGTATTAACTTATTATTTACAGGTACTTAATCGAGGGCTAAGATGAATGCATTATTATATATGAACATTTTTCAATTTATAAAACGACAAATGTCGAGACAAAGTTGTTGGGTGTTTTTTTGAGGCTAGTTAATGAATAAAGAAAAATTAATTCTCCAAAGGTGGTTAACTAAAATAGAAAATGATAGACCACCTTTATGTATGCGTGCTTGGTTTAACCCAGCCTTATGGCTTATGTTAGCTCTTGTAATACTAATTTTACTTCAACTCGGCGAAAACAAGGAAATCAGCACAATTGTGGTTGTTGCGTGCTCATCTTTACTTGGTTTAGTCGTTGGGTTTATTTCATCACTTCAAGCAAGTTTAAAACAGTGGCCCTATATTAAAAAGCATATAAATACAGAAAGTATAAAAAGTAGAATGAGTGAATTAAACACATAATAAGCTGTTTGACAGAACGTTATAAACATAAGAGTAATTGGTGAAAGTCGGTGAGTTGATTATTTTGTTTAAAGTATTAAAAGTGTTTTTGTTGTTACTCTGTGTTTCATTTTTCTCCTACTTTTGGGTAGTAAAGCATTTTAGCTTATTTACCAATTGCAACGGCTTTTATAGTATTACAAATCCAATTGTTGCTTAGTGCTTTTAGGCGTAGTACACCACGGAGGCTTTATGCGGATCATTTTTACAATCACATTGTTTTTATTCTTGCCGTTTACCGTACTAGCAGATGAAACAATCACTATTTATGTAAAAGAATCAAATTATTTAAGTAGGGCGTGTTGAACTTTGCGGATTAAAATTTGTTCAATCTAGGGGCGATTAAATCGCGGCGCGAGGTTTGTAACCTAGTGGGCTAAGTAAAAACCGAGCAACAAAGAGTTTATCGCCCCTAGGCAGAACCC
>NZ_PNCT01000100.1:0-4915 GCF_005887365.1 Pseudoalteromonas sp. S3785
AACGCGAGGAAAGTTCCTGCTACGCGCAATGCTCATTTTCTGTAGACACGTTAAAAAGTGATTATGTCACCACCGAGAAGTGAAGGAGAAGAACAGGAGAAGTGACTTCCCCATTGTTTCCTCTGTGTAGCGCGCAGCGCCTCTGTGTTCTCTGTGGTTAAAAACAAGTTAAGCCAATTATTCACAAAGAGGTTAAAAGACGCTCCGCTTTTAGAGCTAGAGCATAAGTGATTTAATAAATGATCACATAAGAAAGAATGCGGTCTACAAAACAGTATTTGAATTTAGTGCTAGACGCGCACAGTTTTCGTTTAAAAGCGATTATGTTACCACCGAGAAGTGAAGGAGAAGAGCAGGAGAAGTGACTTATTTATACCTATGTTTCTCTGTGAAGCGCGAAGCGCCTCTGTGCCCTCTGTGGTTAAAAACAAGTTAAGCCAATTATTCACAAAGAGGTTAAGAGACGCTCCGCTTTTAGAGCTAGAGCATAAGTGATTTAATAAATGATCACATCAGTAAGAATTCGCTCTACAAAACAGTATTTGAATTTAGTGCTAGACGCGCAGTTTTCGTTTAAAAGCGATTATGTCACCACCGAGCAGTGAAGGAGAAGAACAGGAGAAGTGACTTCCCCATTGTTTCCTCTGTGTAGCGCGAAGCGCCTCTGTGTTCTCTGTGGTTATATTAATGAGTAGCAGCGGCTTTATGCCGCGAAAAATTTAATACCAAACGCGAGGTAAGTTCCTGCTACGTGGTTAGCCTGTGCTTTTATTTAAAAGTTATTATGTCATCACCGAGAAGTGAAGGGGAAAAGCTGGAGAAATGACTCCCCCCATTGTTTTCTCTGTGTAGCGCGGTGCGTCTCTGTGCCCTCTATGGTTATATTAATGAGTAGCAGCACATCAACCCTGAACAAGCCCGGAGCCTACAAGCTCAAAGCTAAAATTTAGACAATAAAAAAGGGGAGCGATGTGCTCCCCTTTTATGCCTATTAAAATGATTTATTTAAGATCAAATCTGTCGGCGTTCATTACTTTTACCCATGCATTTACAAAGTCATGTACAAAACATTCGTTGTTGTCGTCTTGTGCGTAAAATTCGCTTAATGCACGTAATATAGAGTTTGAACCAAACACTAAATCTATACGTGTTGCAGTCCATTTTATAGTGCCTGTTTTACGTTCAACAATGTTGTAAACACCTGGCTCAGACGGTTTCCAGTTATTGGCCATGTCGGTTAGGTTTACAAAAAAGTCGGTAGAAAGCGTGCCTACATTATCAGTAAATACACCGTGATTGCTGCCTGCGTAGTTGGTGCCTAGCACGCGCATTCCGCCAAACAGTACGGTCATTTCTGGTGCAGTTAGGCCCATTAACTGGCTACGCTCTAAAAGTAGCTCTTCTGGCGATACGCTAAAGTCACCTTTAAGGTAGTTTCTAAAGCAATCATGCACTGGCTCTAACGGCTCAAACGACTCGGCATCGGTCATTTCGTCGGTTGCATCGCCGCGCCCTGGCGCAAACGGTACTGTTACATCAACACCTGCTTGTTTTGCCGCTTGCTCTACTGCAGCTGTGCCACCTAATACGATTAAATCTGCAATGCTGATAGGTTTAGCTAACCCTGCTTTAAATTTTTCAAGGGCGCTAAGTACGCTTGCTAGGCGCTCTGGCTCATTACCCTGCCAATCTTTTTGCGGAGCTAAGCGAATACGCGCGCCATTTGCACCACCACGGCGGTCTGAGCCACGGTACGTTCGTGCGCTATCCCATGCTGTAGTAATTAAATCGGTTGCGCTTACGCCACAATCAAGAATTTGTGCTTTTAGCTCGCTAATCTCATCCTCTGATAAGGTGTAGTCAACACTTGGAATTGGGTCTTGCCAAATTAGGTCTTCGCTTGGTACATCTTTACCTAAGTAACACGCTTTAGGGCCTAAGTCGCGGTGTGTAAGTTTAAACCACGCGCGGGCAAACACGTCAGAAAAATACTCAAAGTCGTCGTTAAAACGTTCAATAATTTTACGGTAGATTGGGTCTACCTTCATAGCCATATCGGCGTCGGTCATCATTGGGTTTAAACGAATTGATGGGTCTTCTACATCTACCGGTTTGTCTTCTTCTTTAATGTTTACAGGCTCCCATTGGTGCGCACCTGCAGGGCTTTTAGTTAGTTCCCACTCGTAATTTAATAGTAAGTGGCAGTAGCCGTTGTCCCATTTAGTTGGGTGGGTTGTCCACGCGCCCTCTAGCCCCGATGTTACGGTATTGCGGCCAAAGCCGCCTTCTTTAGTGCTGTTCCAACCTAGGCCTTGCTCGTGTACGTCGGCTGCTTCAGGCTCTGGGCCTAAGTGTTCAGCTTTACCGTTACCGTGAGTTTTACCCACTGTGTGGCCACCTACGGTAAGCGCTGCGGTTTCTTCATCGTTCATTGCCATACGTGCAAAGGTTTCACGTACGTGCTGCGCCGTTTTAAGAGGATCGGGTATACCATTTACACCTTCAGGGTTTACGTAAATTAAGCCCATTTGTACTGCAGCTAATGGATTTTCCATTGTGTCGGGCTTTTCTACGTTATCGTATCGCTCATCACTTGGTGCTAGCCATTCTTTTTCTGCGCCCCAGTAAATGTCTTTTTCTGGGTGCCATATGTCTTCACGTCCCCCTGCAAAGCCATAAATTTTTAAGCCCATTGATTCGTATGCCATATTACCGGCCAAAATAAATAGGTCGGCCCATGATAGTTTATTGCCGTATTTTTTCTTAATTGGCCACAGTAGTCGGCGCGCTTTATCTAGGCTTGCGTTATCTGGCCACGAATTAAGCGGTGAAAAACGCTGGTTACCGGTGCTTGCGCCACCACGGCCGTCTGATAATCGATACGTACCTGCAGAGTGCCATGCCATGCGGATCATTAAGCCGCCGTAATGACCCCAATCGGCAGGCCACCAATCTTGGCTATCGGTCATAAAGGTTTTTAGGTCTGCTTTTACTGCGTCTAAATCGAGAGATTTGAATGCTTCGGCGTAGTTAAAGTCTGTGCCGTAGGGGTTTGATTTGGTGTCGTGCTGATGAAGAATGTCTAAATTTAGAGTATTTGGCCACCAATCTGTGTTTACTTTAGAAATAACTGAGTTACTACCGTGCATTACCGGGCATTGGCCCGTTTTAGTGCTGCTCATTATCAGCTCCTTACTTTAAATGAAGAATTTAACTATTTTGCTCAAGCCCCAGCGCCTACATTTAAAGTAACCCCTAAGGTATATTAATTTTGTACATAATTTTTATTTACTGCCCAAACAATATAGTCCCCAAATATTGTATACGCCAGTGTATTAAATCGATTGAAACCATTGGTTTATTGGATAATGTTTAAGCGCTGAAATTTAAGTGATCGGATTAAATAGTTAACCCGTAATGTTATGTGAAGGGTTTGAAAGTGGCTTTTAATTAAGCGCACATTGGAATACCCCCCTTCACCATGAAATTAAAGTTGTTTATAAAGGTGCATTACTAAGCCCAATGCACCTTTACTTTATAACTTATTGAAATCTATTTTGAATAATTAAGTAAATGTTCAGATTAACTTGATTATTATGACCACTCACTCCTGTTATTTCCCTGCGACAATTTATTGTTGTTTTAAGCAGTTTTGCCAGTCCACTTTGGGCTGGCTTTTTTTGCCTAACACTTAGTGCGCGTTAAGGTTATGTGAATTTGCCATGTTGTTTTAAGTTCAAAGCCAACACGCCCTAGTGCCAATAAGCCTTGCATGTTAAAGTGCGGTTAGTCACTAATAATTAACTTAGGCGTACCCATGCGTTTTTACATATCTATTCTATTTATTTGTTTTTTTTCGCTTTTAAGTACTGTTAATGCACAAGAGGCAGCTGCCCCAACAGAGCAGCAACAGCAACAAGCGTTAGCACAATTAAATGAGCCTATGTATAAACCGCTTTTAGAACGCTATATTCTTGATGAGTTAAAAGCTGTTCGCCAAGACCAACAACAATTACGCGAAGATGTAACTAAACAAGTTACCCACGCCCAATTAGACACCGCCGACAGAGCGCTTATTTACACCACCGACACAATTAATAATGTGTTTTTTATTATTACTGCTACGGCCTCTATTTTGGTTTTAGTAGGTTGGAACTCGCTGCGCGATGTTAAAAACAAAGTAGAAGACATAGTAAATACGCGTGTAAGTGTGATCACTGACGAGTACGAAGATCGCTTAAAAATTCTTGAAGAAAAATTACGTGTACGCTCGGAAGAAATACTCAGTAACCAGGAGCGTATATCGGTCACTAATGAGGTGCATTCTTTATGGATGCGCGCAAACCTAGAAAGCGACTTTGCAAACAAAATAGAAATATTTGACGAAATTTTAAAACGTAAGCCAGAAGATGTAGAAGCCATTGCCTACAAAGCGGATGCATTATTAGAGTTAAACGAAACCGCCAAAGCCATTGAGTTATGTAACCAAGCCATTGATATAGATAGCGACTACGGCTATGCCTACTGGCAGCGTGCGTGTGCTTATGCACTTACACATAAACATGCCGATGCATTAGCCGATATTAAAATGGCCCTTGATTACTCGCCAAACTTACGTAATGAGTTATTGCACGAAAGCGCATTTGCCAGCCTGCACGATAACGACAGCTTTAATGCGATAGTGGCAGGTAGCTAGAGATTGATAGGCGGGTTATTGGCGCAAAGTGCGAAGCCCACAATAGCAGTAGCAGCGGCTTTATGCCGCGAAAAAAATTGGATTCCAAACGCGAGGTAAGTTCCTGCTACGCGCAATGCTCATTTTCTGTAGACACGTTAAAAAGTGATTATGTCACCACCGAGAAGTGAAGGAGAAAAACAGGAGTAATCAAAATAGTATCATTAAGATTGGTATATC
>NZ_PNCT01000101.1:0-400 GCF_005887365.1 Pseudoalteromonas sp. S3785
TCTCCTTCACTTCTCGGTGGTAACATAATCGCTTTTAAACGAAAGCTGTGCGCGTTTACCACTAAATTCAAATACTGTTTTGTAGACCGAATTCTTACTTATGTGATCATTTAGTAAATTACTTACGCTCTAGCTCTAAAAGCGCAGCGCCTCTTAACCTCTTTGTGAATAATTGGCTTAACTTGTTTTTCACCACAGAGGACACAGAGGCGCTTCGCGCTTCACAGAGAAACATAGGTATAAATAAGTCACTTCTCCTGCTCTTCTCCTTCACTTCTCGGTGGTGACATAATCACTTTTTAAACGTGTTTACAGGAAATGAGCTTTGCGCGTAGCAGGAACTTACCTCGCGTTTGTTATTAATTTATCGCTGCATAAAGCCGCTGCAACTCATCTTTTT
>NZ_PNCT01000102.1:0-675 GCF_005887365.1 Pseudoalteromonas sp. S3785
AGCTATCTGAAGCAGCGCTTTGATAAACCAACAGGCATTGCATTTATCGATTCCACTTCTCTCAAGGTGTGTCACAACATGCGTATTCCTCGCCACCAAGTTTTCGCGGGAGAAGCCAAACGAGGCAAAGGAACAATGGGCTGGTTTTATGGCTTTAAACTTCACCTCATCATGAATGATGAAGGTGGCTTATTAGCTGTAAAAGTGACAGCTGGGAATGTTGATGATAGACAGCCGGTATTAAATATGGTCGATAATGTTACAGGTAGTTTATACGCTGATAAAGGTTATATATCTGCAAACT
The DNA here is from genome assembly GCF_005887365.1 of Pseudoalteromonas sp. S3785. Classification (NCBI taxonomy): domain Bacteria; kingdom Pseudomonadati; phylum Pseudomonadota; class Gammaproteobacteria; order Alteromonadales; family Pseudoalteromonadaceae; genus Pseudoalteromonas; species Pseudoalteromonas sp. S3785. The sequence continues at coordinate 305 of NZ_PNCT01000102.1, forward strand.
TAAAAGCGGAACTTGCTGAGCAAGGCATTGATTTTATTACAGGTCAACGAAGTAATATGAAACGTCAGCCAATATCATCTTGGGATAGAGCGATGTTATCAAAGCGTTTCATCATTGAAACAGTTTTCGACCAGCTGAAAAATATGGCTCAAATAGACCACACAAGGCACCGCAGCTGCATCTCATTTATGGTTAATTTAATGGCTGGATTAATTGCCTATACTTTTCAGACTAAAAAGCCGAGTATAAAAGTGACTCGGCTTTAATTCTTATGCAGATCTGAGGTTAATTGCCTATATATCTGAAAACATACGCCAAGCAACTCAATCTTCTAAGTAAACCTATATGAGCAAGTTACACTTGCGAAACCT
>NZ_PNCT01000103.1:0-311 GCF_005887365.1 Pseudoalteromonas sp. S3785
TAAAAAAAGGGTTGATCTGTTTTCGGATCTCCCTATAATGCGACCCCACTGAGACGGGGAACGCCAACGCATAGCGAGGCGCAAGCTGCTCAGAGAGTTAAGTAAAACTTCGGTTTTAAATCATCGCAAGAAAGTTTAAAATTAAGTGTTGACTCGAAAAATAAAGGATGTATTATACGCATCCCTAGCGACAACGTCGCAACGTTCTTTAACAATATAAAGCAATCATCTGTGTGGGCACTCGTACAGATTGAGTTCTAACAGCCAACCTACTTCGGTAGCGAGGCAAACAAATTAGAGTCTCAATTAAA
>NZ_PNCT01000104.1:0-736 GCF_005887365.1 Pseudoalteromonas sp. S3785
TAGCACTAATTAACGGTAGAGCGATTAAACCACTTTAAGGCGAAAAGCAGTGGGAAGACAAGATTGTTGAGCTTGCAGAAGCACTAGATTCTTACATCCCAGAGCCAGAGCGTGACATCGATAAGCCATTCATCATGCCTATCGAAGACGTTTTCTCAATCCAAGGTCGTGGTACTGTTGTAACTGGCCGTGTTGAAGCTGGTATCATCAACGTGAACGACGAAGTTGAAATCGTTGGTATCAAAGAGACTACTAAGTCTACTTGTACTGGTGTTGAGATGTTCCGTAAGCTTCTTGACGAAGGTCGTGCTGGTGAGAACATTGGTGCACTTCTACGTGGTACTAAGCGTGAAGACGTTGAACGTGGTCAAGTACTAGCTAAGCCTGGTTCAATCAAGCCACACACTACATTCACTTCAGAAGTATACGTACTTTCTAAAGATGAAGGTGGTCGTCATACTCCATTCTTCAAAGGTTACCGTCCACAGTTCTACTTCCGTACAACTGACGTAACAGGTGACGTACAGTTACCAGAAGGCGTAGAAATGGTAATGCCTGGTGATAACGTTAAGATGACAGTAACTCTAATCGCGCCAATCGCGATGGACGAAGGTCTTCGTTTCGCTATCCGTGAAGGTGGCCGTACTGTAGGTGCTGGTGTTGTAGCAACTATCGTAGAGTAATAGTTAACGTTTAAGTTAATTAATACTAAAAAAACCCGAGCTTAGCCTCGGGT
>NZ_PNCT01000105.1:0-3458 GCF_005887365.1 Pseudoalteromonas sp. S3785
AGCTAACAGCTAACAGCTATTTTTCTTGCATAAAGTTGGTTTTTTGTTAACCTACCTGCCTTCCTTTTTTAGCTTGGTGGGGTGTATATGGCGTTGTTATCTCGTTCGATATTGGCGTTGTGTTTAGCACTTTCAAGTTCTGCAGTTTTAGCTCAGTCGCAGTGCGATGTTGAGTTGAGTCATGGCTTAATAATTACCGACGACGTTATACGTATTCTTGATAAAGGCCAAACCCGCGTGCAAATTAATAACAATAACCAGCTATTTATTCGTGGTTATTGGGTTGATTTAAGCACTGAAGAAAGCAAAGTACTTGAGCAATTTAGTAATGGTATTCGCCATACCGTGCCGGAGCTTGTTAACTTAGCCACTGATGGGGTTAACTTAGGTTTAAGCGCCATTGAACATGTGGTTGAGGGAATGTCTGACAAAGAGCCTGAGGTACTAAAAACCCAGCTCCAGTACGTAGAGCGCGCGCTTATGGATAAATTTAAGCGCGGCGATGACTTCTTTTTTATTGCTCCACAGTCTCTCTCGCAAATTGATGACTTTTTCACTAAAGAAATAAGCCAGCAAATACATTCTGCCGTACATGGCTCGTTAGGCGCTATTTTAATGTCACTTGGTGATGCATTTAAATCACGCGAAGGTAATATTGAAGACCGCATTAACGACATGGGCCAACGTATGAATATTATCTCTAAAGAAATAGATAAATCACTACAAAAAAAGGCCCAGCAACTTGAGCTTAAAGCCTCTGAGTATTGCGAATGTTTAAACGCACTTGATGTGACCGAATCGCGCTTGCAAGCGATAGTTCCGGGCATGGCTGACTTTGATTTAGTGCAGATAAAATCGTAAGGAAAGTGGGGGTTATAAGCTATAAGCTGTTAGTTATTAGTTATTAGTTATTAGTTATTAGTTATTAGTTATTAGTTATTAGCTATCAGCTATCAGTTATCAGTTATCAGTCTTAGGCTTTAATTGCGTTTAGGGTGTCTATTTCTTCAAATACTTCTAAGCTAAAAGTAAATAGCTAGGATTAAGTCGATGAACTTTGAAAACTTAGAAGTTTGGAAACGTTCAGCCCGTTTAAGTGCTGATATATATAAAATCACGAGCTCGATAAAAGATTATGGGTTTAGAGATCAATTAACACGCTCTGGTTTGTCTGTTCCTAGTAATATAGCCGAGGGGATGACCAGAGACAGCAATAAAGAAAAAGTTAGATTTTTAGATATTGCTCGCTCATCAATAGCTGAAGCAAGAACGCAAATTTATATTGGAATAGATATTTGTTATATAGATAAATCCGTTGGTCGAAAGTGGCTTGATGAAACCGTAGCGCTTTCAAAAATGTTGACTAGTTTAATCGCAACATTAAAAATGACCGCTGACCGCTGACCGCTGACCGCTGACCGCTGACCGCTGACCGCTGACCGTTGACCGCTCTATAGTTTAACCTCTCCCTCTTTTAACTCTCTATACTCTCCACTTGCTAAGTTTTCGTCCAGTATAATATTCCCTATTTGCTCGCGGTGTAGTTCTACCACTTTGTTACCTACTGCGGCTAACATGCGTTTAACTTGATGGTATTTACCTTCGCTGATTGATAAGCGTAAGCTGTAGGTGGCAAGTGCTTCTGCTTTAGCTGGGCGAGTGAGATCTTTTTCGTTGTGAAGTTGTACGCCGTTGCGTAGTTGTTCTAATGCGTCTTCGGTTATAGGCTCTTGGGTTTCTACTAAATAGGTTTTTAATTTGTTGTGCTTGGGTGAGGTTATACGATGCGACCAGTCGCCATCGTTGGTAATAAGCACTAAGCCAGTAGTATCTATATCAAGGCGACCTGCTACATGAAAGTCGGCCATATTTGGCTCATCGAGCAAATCAAATACGGTGGGGTGTAGCTCATCTACATTAGCACACACGTAGCCTACAGGTTTGTGCAGCATAAAGTAGCGCTTGCCTAAAAACACCATAGGCTCGCCAGCAAATGTTACTTCATCTTGCTGGGATATTTGAAAATCGAACGCGGTAATAACTTTCCCATTAACTTGCGCTTCTTGGCGCTTAATTGCAGCGCGTGCTTTTGAGCGTGGCAGCTCTGCTAGGTGGCTAATAAATTTATCTAAGCGGCAAGGGAATTTCATTTTAGTTCACATTTTTAGTCGGCTACAATGGCCGCGATTATAGCCGATAGTGAAACCCCATGACAGTAAACTACCCACAAATATTAAAGCTCTATCAAACAAAAATTGAAGCGGGTGAACTACGATTTGATAACGCTCAGCATAGTGCGGTAAATGCGTTGAATAATCTGGGCACACAGTTATGCACAAAAAAATTGTGGTGGCAAAAAGCGCCATTCGTTAAAGGGGTTTATTTGCATGGGCCGGTAGGGCGGGGTAAATCTATGTTGATGGATTTATTTTATAAAAACTTACCCACTGAGCGTAAACAGCGGCTGCATTTTCATCACTTTATGGCGCAGGTACACGCCCAACTTGCTCAATTACAAGGGCAAAAAAATCCACTTACATTGATTGCCAAACAGTGGGCTAAAAATATAAACGTGCTGTGTTTTGATGAGTTTTTTGTTAGTGACATTGGCGATGCAATGATTATGGCAAGGTTATTTAATGCCCTGTTTGATTGTGGGGTTGTGCTGGTGGCAACCTCTAACGTAAAGCCTGAACAGCTCTATTATAATGGCCTACAACGTGCGCGGTTTTTACCTACAATCGATTTAATTAATAACCACTGCCACATAGTTAGTGTGGCCGGGCAAGAAGATCACCGCTTTAGATACGGTAAAAACAACCGCCACTATTTTATTAATTTACCCAATGATGAGTTTAATAAGCTTTTTATTAAACAGTATCCTCAAGCGACTAAAAATCAAAGTTTACAGGTACACTCGCGCGCTTTACCGTATTTATTTAAAGCAAATAACGCACTGATGATTGATTTTATGGCGCTTTGCTCTGGCCCGCGAAGTGCTCAGGATTATATGCTTTTAGCCAAACAGTTTAATGTTTTATATATAGCAAATGTGCCAAAAATGGGTGTAGGCGCAACAGGTAAAGTAATTGTGCATGGTATTGAAGATAGCTACCAACGAGAAAAACAAACTCTTGATGAGCATTATTTAGATGACGAAGCGAGGCGCTTTATTGCATTGGTAGATGAATTTTACGATTGCCACAAGTTATTAGTTATTAATGCGCAGGCGCAGATAGAAACGCTTTATGAAGGTAAAAAATTGAGCTTTGAATATGCGCGAACACAGTCGCGTATTGTTGAAATGCAAAATTGGTAACGCTTTTTATTATTAAAGTTTAAGTGCAACTAGCCGGTGTTTTTTAGTGATTAAGCTATTGTTATCACCACAGAGAAGATAAGGAGAAGTACAGGAGAAGTGACTAGTAATAGTATACTTCCTCGGTGTAGCGCGCAGC
>NZ_PNCT01000106.1:0-10441 GCF_005887365.1 Pseudoalteromonas sp. S3785
AATGCCAAACATGCGCTGCCCTTCGGGTTCTGCCTAGGGGCGATAAACTCTTTGTTGCCTACATGGATGTAGGTAAGGGGCGTGAGCAGGACGCGGAAGCTTTGCTTGGTTTTTACTTAGCCCATTAGGTTACAAACCTCGCGCCGCGATTTTAATCGCCCCTAGATTGAACGAATTTCAATCCGCAAAGTTCAACACGCCCTGGTAAAGCGATTGTATAATAGTGTTAGCAGTGGCAAGATTAGCTAGCTGGTTGATGCTAATTGTATCGAGCGCATGCTCAATAGGGTAAATAGTTAACAATTTTGAAAAATTATATTGTTCTTAACAATTTAGTCTTGAGTATGGGCAATTAGCCCCCATAACCGTAAGATTAAGCCACGTGGCCGAGGAAGCATTTTTTGACTATACATGATTTATCTAGCGCGCTTAACGCGTTATCTACCACACCGCATCAGCAGGCAATTAAAGGGATCAAACGTGGTATTGAGCGAGAGTCGCTACGCATTAAAGGTAATGGTGCCATTTCCACTTTAGGGCATCCTAAAGGTGTAGGTAGTGCATTAACAAACGGGCACATTACTACTGACTTTTCAGAGTCATTACTTGAGTTTATTACCCCTGTTAGTGAATCTGCGACAGAAACTTTAGCACAATTAAAAGACCTTCAAAAATTTACACTTGAACACATGGGCGATGAGCTTTTATGGCCTATCAGTATGCCATGCTTTATTGAAGATCAAGATGACATTGTACTGGCTCAATTTGGTAGCTCAAATACCGCACGCATGAAAACGTTATATCGTGAAGGCTTAAAAAACCGTTACGGCAGTATGATGCAAGCAATTGCAGGTGTGCATTTTAATATTTCTTTCCCAGAGTCTTTTTGGCAGTCTTTACATACCCTAAAGCAAAGTGAGCAAAGCCTAGGTGCATTTATTTCGGATGGTTATCTAGCGCTTATCCGTAATTTTAAGCGTGAGCTTTGGTTAATTAGCTACCTGTTTGGTGCCTCACCAGCCTTATGTAACTCTTTTTTACAAGGGCGAAAAACTGACTTACCATTTAAAAAATTAGGTAAAGGTACACTTTATTTAGAGGTAGGCACGGCACTTCGCTTGGGAGATTTAGGCTATACCAATAGCGCACAATCTTCATTACGCGTCATGTATAACTCACTAGATGAGTACGTTGCTGGGCTTAAAGAGGCAATCAATACGCCTTCTGATTTATACGGTGATATTGATGATTACACCACGGCTACGCCTAAGCAACTTAACAAAAACATTCTTCAAATCGAAAATGAATTTTACTCGCCAATTCGCCCCAAACGTAATGCTAAAAGTGGTGAAAAACCAACGGATGCTTTATTAAGAGCCGGTATTGAATATGTTGAAATTAGAGCTCTTGATGTAAATCCGTTTAGTGAAACCGGTATTGATATAGATCAAATACACTTTTTAGATGTCTTTTTGACGTACTGTTTATTAAAAGATTCGCCAGAAATGCTGTGGAAAGAGCAAGCCCGCAGCACAGAGAACTTAGATACAGTGGTTAATCAAGGACGTCAGTTAGGTGTTATGCTTAATGACAATAACCAACAGCGTACTTTGCAAAGTTGGGGGAAAGAGATTTTTGATCAATTAAGTGAAGTAGCTAAGTATATGGATAAGGCGTATGGGGTGAACTATTACAGCGAAACCATATCAAAAATGGCTACTTGGGTTGATAACCCAATGCTGACTTTTTCGGGACGCTATATATCTGAACTGGAAAGTGAAGGTATAGATAATGGTGTGTTTGCTATTCAATTAGCTAATAAATATAAGCAAAGTCATGCAGAATCTAACTACAACGTATTTTCTAAGCAATGGCTTGAGCAACAAGTTGTTTCTTCAAATAAAGCGCGTGAAGAAATAGAGCGCGCCGATACGCTAAGCTTTACTGACTTTTTAGATGAATATTTTAATGCTAAAGCTGTTGTTTAAGCTTTTTTAAGCAAAAAAAACGCAGCCCAAGTGGGCTGCGTAAATATTCTTCAGGGATGAAACAATGCTATACTGCTGCATTCATATACTCAGACCCACACTTTTTTAAAAAGTTCAGTGAGATCGTATAAAAATGAAAAAAAATGCAATTATTTTATCTTTTGCCCTCTCTTTAGCAGGGTGTGCCACTGCGCCACCAAAGCAACCTAATGATCTTTGTAAAATTTTTGAAGAAAAGCCGGACTGGTACTTTGATGCAAAAGACGCACAAGAAAAGTGGGGTTCGCCTAAACATGTCCTTATGAGTATGATGTACCAAGAAAGCTCGTTTCGTCATGATGCTGCCCCTCCCATGGAATATTTTTTATGGATTATCCCTACAGGGCGTGCCAGTGATGCTTACGGGTACTCACAAGCAAAAACCCCAACATGGTCTGATTATATTCGTGAAACGGGTAATAGCGGTGCGGATAGGGATGACTTTGATGATGCAATCGACTTTATGGCGTGGTTTGTTTATAAAACACATAAAGTAAATAAAATATCTAAATGGGATGCTTATGCGCAATACTTAAATTATCACGAAGGGTGGGGCGGTTATAAACGCGGTACTTATAAAAAGAAAAAGTGGTTAATGAGTGTTGCCAATAAAGTTAAGCATCGGGCAAGTCGTTATGGTGCGCAGCTTAAACGGTGTGAAGACGAGCTAGATAAAGGTTGGTTTGAGCGACTGCTTTTTGGCTAACTACTTACCTTAAAAGAAAAAAGGAGCCAAGGCTCCTTTTTTAACGCGTTATTTAAACTTATAACTTACGTTGATTAGGCTTAATTTTTACCTGTTTAATCATATTCTCTTTTACCTCTAACACTTCCACAGGGTAGCCGGCTATTTTAAGGCTTAAATTAGCATCTGGAATGTCTTCTAAGTATTCTACAATTAAACCGCTGAGTGTTTTAGGGCCATCAAGAGGAAATTCCCAGCCCATTTCTTTATTAAGATCGCGCACGTTAGCCCCGCCATCAACAAGGTAAGAGCCATCACTTTGCGTGGTTACCTCTTCACTGGGCGTACGTGTTTGTGTGGTCGTGAAATCGCCAACCACTTCTTCAAGAATATCTTCAAGGGTTACGAGACCTTGTATGTCGCCATATTCATCAACCACTATACCAATGCGCTCTTTTGATTGTTGGAACTTTAATAGCTGGGTATTTAGAGATGTTCCCTCGGGGATAAAGTAAATCTCACGGACCGCACGTAATAATGACGGTTTATCAAACTGCTCTTTGGTTAAAAGGCGAAGAGCATCGCGCGAATGAATAAAACCGACGGCGTCATCGATATTATCGCGATAAAGTAATACACGGGTGTGCTGCGCATGAGTCAATTGACGGCTGATGATCTTCCAATCGTCGTTAATATCAATCGCTACTATTTCGTTACGCGGGATCATAATATCTTCAACGGTCACTTGTTCTAAGTCTAAAATAGACGTCAGCATGCTTTGGTGGCGAGCTGGAATCAATGCACCCGATTCATTCAACACCGATTTTAGCTCTTCTTTGCTCATGCTATGTTCGTCAATTTGTTCAGCGCTAATGCCAAATAAACGTAACATTCCATTGGTCATCCAGTTAACAACAACCACAAAAGGGAATAGAATTTTAAGTAACCCTTTTAATACCACTGAGCTTGGAAAAGCGACTCTTTCAGGGTAGAGGGCAGCAAGGGTTTTAGGGGTCACTTCGGCAAAGATAAGCACAACGAGTGTAAGTACACCTGTGGCAATAGCGATACCTAAATCACCGTATAAACGAATACCTATAATAGTGGCAACTTGAGCTGCAGCAATATTTACTAGGTTATTACCTATGAGGATCAAGCCAATGAGTCTATCAGGGCGACTCAGAAGTTTGTTGACGCGTTTGGCAGCGCGATGGTTTTCTTTAGCAAGGTGGCGCAGACGAATTCTGTTAATTGACATTATGCCCGTTTCAGAGCCAGAAAAGTATGCAGAACATAAAATTAAAATACCGAGTATTATAAATAAAACACTCGTAGATATGCTGTCCAAAGAAGGATCCTTTTTTTATAAACCAATGCGTATTAAGCTAGAGTGAGCTGACAGAGTCAAGTTAAAACTTATTTAACACCACTTCTTGTACAAAACGGCTGCCAAAATAAGCAAGTGTGAGGATAAATGCAGCGACCATGATGGTAATAACCACAGGTTTACCTCGCCAGCCTTTTTTAATGTGACCAAGCGCAACAGTGATAAAAATAACCCATGCAACAAGTGATAAGACTGTTTTATGGATAAATTCTTTGGCGAACATGCCATCTAAAAATACAAATCCTGTCAGCAGTGCGAAGGTGAGGATAACCGTGCCTAAATTTAATAGTTGATAGAGCTGACGTTCCACCACCATTAAGGGCGGCAAATGGCTGTGCACAATTGCTAAATCTTTGCGCTTTAAACGTTTATCAATAAAGTAAAACTGCACGCCATATAAAGTGGCAATAATCAAAACGCAGTACGCTAATAATGACAGCGATATGTGTGTAATAAGCCCTATTTCAATACTTAAGCTTTGTAATAAAATGTGATGCGGAATAAACAAACTTGCAATGGTGAGTAAGGCTGCAAACCCATAAACGACCGGCAATAACAACGTAGCAGGGAACTTTAGCGAGACCGCAGTAACCGACACCACAATAACCCAACAGGTTAGCAGCGCTACATTCACAATACTCAAATCTTGTCCATCGGAGCGAAACACCGAATTAACCAACAACAGCATGTGCGCAAGTATTGCAACGGTACTTAAAATAACCGTCACCTTTTGGCTAGGGCCTTGTTGATGAAACAGGCGTGTTAACACATGAGACGTTGCTAACACGTAAAATAAACTGGCAATAATAGTTAAACTAATAATTAGCATTATGCTTGGGCCACTTATAATTAGAGTCAAATAATTCTTGTTGTTATATTCACATTGTATTTTATAGCAAAGCAATTGCATAGACCTAAAAAAAGAAACTCAATAAGCTATGCTTCAATACTGTATTGTGTGCCCTCATTTACGGTATACTGTTTTTAATTGAAATTTAATACTATTGCGCCCATCTAATAAGTAAAATGCGAATAAGCATGAGCTTATTGGGTCAATATAAACGTCTTATCGGAACCGTTACATGTTTGAGAACCTCCAAGAACGATTAGGTAAAACCTTAAAAAATATTAGTGGCCGCGGCCGTTTAACAGAAGACAACATAAAAGATACGCTGCGCGAAGTACGTATGGCGTTTTTAGAAGCTGACGTTGCGTTGCCTGTTGTTCGCGAGTTTGTAAAGCAAGTCAAAGAACGTGCCGTAGGTGTTGAAGTAACTAAAAGCTTGAGCCCTGGCCAAGTATTTATAAAAATAGTACGCGAAGAGCTTGAAAAAGCGATGGGTGAGGCCAACGAAGAGCTTAGCCTAAATGCGCAGCCGCCAGCTGTTGTTATGATGGCGGGTCTTCAAGGTGCGGGTAAAACAACCAGTGTCGGTAAACTTGCTAAATTTTTAAAAGAGCGTAAGAAAAAGTCAGTACTAGTTGTGAGTGCTGATGTTTACCGCCCAGCGGCTATTAAGCAGCTTGAAACACTTGCCAGCGAAGTTGATGTAGATTTTTTCCCAAGTGATATTTCGCAAAAGCCAGTCGATATAGCCAGCGCAGCTATTTCACATGCTAAAAAGAAATTTATAGACGTTGTTTTAGTTGATACCGCCGGCCGTTTGCACGTAGATAACGAAATGATGGGTGAAATTAAAGACCTTCATAAAGCAATCAACCCAATAGAAACATTATTTGTGGTGGATGCAATGACGGGTCAAGATGCGGCGAATACCGCTAAAGCATTCGACGAAGCGCTCCCTCTAACCGGTGTTATTTTAACTAAAACAGATGGTGATGCACGTGGCGGTGCTGCTTTATCTATTCGTCATATTACCGGCAAGCCCATTAAATTTATGGGTGTGGGCGAGCGTACAGATGCATTAGAGCCGTTCCATCCAGATCGTATCGCATCGCGTATTTTAGGCATGGGTGATGTACTTTCATTAATCGAAGAAGTCGAAATGAAAGTCGATAAAGAAAAAGCGGCTAAGGTCGCTGAAAAAGTATTTAAAGGCAATGGCTTTACCCTTGATGATTTTGCAGAGCAATTAAAGCAAATGAAAAATATGGGTGGCATGATGTCGATGCTAGATAAGCTGCCTGGTATGCAAAACTTACCCGATGCTGTAAAAGGCCAAATGGGTGACAAAACCTTCATTCAAATGGAAGCCATCATCAGCTCTATGACCAAACAAGAGCGTGCCCGCCCTGAGATTATTAAAGGCTCTCGTAAAAAGCGTATAGCCGCAGGCTCTGGTACACAGGTACAAGAGATAAATAAACTGCTAAAGCAGTTTACGCAAATGCAAAAAATGATGAAAAAAATGAAAGGTAAAGGCGGCATGCAAAAAATGATGCGCGGCATGAAAGGCATGTTACCACCTGGAATGATGGGTGGCGGTGGCCCTAAATTTTAATGTAGCGCTTTAATACCTGCTATATAATGTATAACAAAAGGGCCAATTGGCCCTTTTTTGTTGAATAAATTATGCGCGTAGTGCATGCTAATCTATTAATTGTAGCTCAGATCATAGTTTAACCTACTAAAGTGGCTTTTTGCTTCACTTCTTACTTGCATTGTTGCTAAAAACTCGTACAATTCCCCAGCTCCCCATACTGGGGAGTAAATCTTATTAATGAAAACAGTCAATCTATTTAGAGGACGGTATGGTAACTATTCGTTTGCAACGTGGTGGCGCTAAAAAACGCCCTTTCTATCAAATTGTGGTTGCGGATAGCCGTTTCTCGCGTGACGGTCGCTTCATCGAGAAAGTTGGTTTCTTTAACCCAATTGCTTCAGGTCAAGAAGAAAAACTTCGTTTAGATTTACCTCGTGTTGATCACTGGGTAGGTCAGGGCGCAGGTCTTTCTGATCGTGTAGCTAAGTTAGTTAAAGACGCTCGTAAAGCGGCTTAATAGGCGTAAGTGTAACCATGAGTCAAGAGAACACCTCATCAATTATTGTCGTAGGAAAGCTCGGTGCCCCATATGGTATAAAGGGCTGGCTTAAGGTACATTCATTTACTGATGATCCCCAAGGGATCTTCGATTTCAGCCCGTGGTTGATAGGGCAACAAGGTAAATGGCAGACCTTAGAAGTGGTCGACTGGCGTCGCCACAACAAAGGCTTTATCGCTAAGATTGCGCAAGTAAACGACAGAGACGAAGCTATGGCTTATACCCATGCAGAGATATCTGTTGATTCAGCGCAATTACCAGAACTCCCGCAAGGTGAGTTTTATTGGCGAGATCTCATCGGAATGACGGTTGTAACTGATAAAGGTTATAACTTAGGCATTGTTGATGACCTGATGGAGACAGGATCAAATGACGTCTTGGTTGTGAAAGCAAACAAGAAAGATGCATTTGGTCAAGCTGAGCGTTTGATTCCTTTTTTAACTGATTCAGTGATTAAAGACATTAAACACGAAGCGAGAGAAATTACCGTAGACTGGGATCCTGGGTTCTAATGACTCAAACTAGTTCATTGTGGGTTGGGGTGATAAGCCTTTTCCCTGACATGTTTGATGCAATTACACACCAAGGTGTAACCGGTCGCGCAGTGAAAAATGGCTTAATTGACTTTAACTGCTGGAATCCACGTGATTATGCTTTAGATAAGCATAGAACCGTAGATGATCGTCCTTACGGGGGCGGCCCAGGTATGTTAATGATGGTTGAACCACTAAAACAAGCCATTCTTGACGCTAAAAAAGCGGCAGGTGATGGCGCAAAAGTAATTTATATGTCCCCACAAGGGCGCAAATTGGATCAGCAAGGGGCAAGCGAGCTCGCAAACTCTGAAAAGCTGATTTTAATTGCCGGTCGCTATGAAGGTATAGACGAGAGAATAATAGAGTCATACGTTGACGAAGAATGGTCAATTGGTGATTTTATTTTGAGTGGTGGTGAATTACCTGCCATGACATTAATTGATGCAGTAGCGCGATTAGTGCCAGGCGTGTTAGGTCATAACCAATCAGCAGAGCAAGACTCATTTTCGGATGGCTTGCTAGATTGTCCTCACTATACACGGCCAGAAACATTGGACGACAAACAGGTGCCTGCTGTATTACTCAGTGGAAACCACCAAGAGATAGCAAAATGGCGGCTTAAGCAGTCATTAGGCAGAACTTGGCTACGACGTCCTGACTTGTTGCATAACCTAGCTCTGACTGAGGAGCAAGCGGTATTACTCGCACAATTTCAGCAAGAGTACCAAAAAGCTTGTGGCTAGAAGACAGTTACACCTAGGAAAGTGAGAAACATAATGGCAAAAGTAAACCAAAATATTATTAAAGCGCTTGAAGAAGAGCAGCTTAAAACAGACGTACCAGCATTCGGCGCTGGTGATACAGTAGTTGTACAGGTACGTGTAAAAGAAGGTAACAAAGAGCGTCTACAGGCCTTTGAAGGTGTTGTAATCGCTAAGCGTAATCGTGGTCTTCACTCAGCATTCACAGTTCGTAAAATTTCGAGCGGTGAAGGTGTTGAGCGTGTATTCCAAACGCACAGCCCTCTTATTGATAGCGTAACAGTTAAGCGTCGCGGTGCGGTTCGTCGTGCTAAGCTTTACTACCTACGTGAGCGTTCTGGTAAATCTGCACGTATTAGAGAAAAACTTAACTAATACGCGCTGTTTATCAACGCAAAGAAAACGGGTTGCAGCCTCACGGTTGCAACCCGTTTTGGTTTCAAGTATTAAATAACATACTATTTCTTCACAAAAGCATCCCTCTGTATTAATACAAATTCGCGTCGATACTTAATCATTTTGTGGGGCTCAACGTATCGCTTCCTGCGTTAAAAAATTCTAACTTAGAACAACTAAATAGCGATTTTTTGTCTAGTTATGAACACGTTTTTCCAGTCTCAAAATTAATCACTTAATTAAACGAATTGGTATGGGGAAATTTCACCCGCATTGTTACATTAGCCTTTTCACTCATACTTGATCCTGTTAGTATTTAACGTATTGATTAGTTTACTTAAATGTAAATTTTAATTTACGAAATGAGTTGTTTATAGGTGGAATGAGAAACGTGGCTGAATTAAGTGATTTATCACAATTACGAGATGGCATAGATGAATGCGATGCGCAATTAGTTGCTTTACTTGCAAAGCGAAATGCAATAACCCAAAAAATTGGGGCTATTAAGCAGCAAAGTGGTGCTCCTCTGCATGCCCCTGAAAGAGAAGCTGCTTTGTTAGCTGCTCGTCGTGATGAAGCGATTAAGCAAGGAGTCAGCCCTGAACTAGTTGAAGACATATTAAGGCGCATGATGCGCGAAGCCTATCAAAACCAACAAGCTAAACTTGCCTGTGCAGCTCCTGATTTATCACCTATTGTGATTGTAGGTGGGCAAGGGGCTATGGGCCAGTTATTTGCTCAGCAGTTTATTCGTTCAGGTTATGAAGTTAAGATTTTAGATAAAGATCAGCAAAACGAGGCTAAAGCCATTTTAGCTGGCGCAAAGTTAGTGATGATCAGTGTGCCTATTAACGCACTTGAGACCGTGGTGGCTAAGCTACCTAAACTTGATGATGATTGTTTGCTTGTTGATATTACCTCAGTTAAGCAATCACCCATTAAGGCATTAAAGGCAGCACACTCTGGGCCCGTTGTTGGCTTACACCCTATGTTTGGCCCTGATATTTCTCACTGGGTTAAACAAACCGTTGTTGTGTGTGAAGGCCGCGCGCATGATGCGGCAAAAGGCTTACTACAGCAGTTGCAAGTATGGGGTTGCCAACTTGTTGAGCTAGATGCTAAAAAGCATGATGAAGCAATGCAAATAATACAAGTAATGCGCCACTTAACGACGTTTGTTTATGGGCAATTTTTAGCAAAGCAAAGCCATACGCTTGAGGAACTAAGAAGTTGCTCATCTCCTATTTACCAGTTAGAGCTGATGATGGTAGGGCGCTTATTTGCGCAATCTCCTGAGCTATACTCAGATATAATGTTGGCCCAGTTTGATAATGTTGAGAGTTTATTAGCGCAGTATCAAGAGACCTTTGCACAAACTCTTGAAAAGTTAAAAGCGGGAGATAAAGGGGCACTCATCGATGCATTTGCTGATGCTAAAGCGTATTTTTCAGACTCTACTGCGCACTTTTTAACACAAAGCCGTAGTCTGCTAAATAAAGCAAATGACGCCAAGGTATTAGATTAATACCAATCCGCATTAATACTTAATCGTTTTCAGGGGCTAAACGTGTCGCTATCTGCGTTAAAAAATTCTCATTTACGACTGCATGGATGCAGAAGGTAGAGCAATGCAGGAGCAATTGCCC